>JBOIDH010000275.1:0-3906 GCA_050740495.1 Gammaproteobacteria bacterium
TGGCGTGCGCGTCATCCCGAATGGGACATCGAACTCTGCTTTATCGAGTTTGCGGATGTGCTCCTCGACGATGGGATGGATCGGAGCGCTCGCCGGGCCCATCGAGTCATCGTGGTGCCGCTGATACTGAACGCCGCCGGCCATGTGAAGATGGAGATCCCCGAGCATATCGAGGCCGCGCGGGTACGTTATCCGGCGACGGAGTTTATCTACACCCGGCACTTGAGCGGCTGCGATGCGGTGTTGAATGTCCTGAAACGGAGGCTGCACACGGCGATGCGCGCGCTCGATGCGCCCGATCCCAAGACGACTGGAGTCATCCTGCTAGGGCGCGGCTCCTCCGATCGCATGGCCAACGGCGATGTGGCGAAGATGGCGCGCTGGCTGTTGGAGGAAACCGAGCACGATCTGGTGGACCTGGCCTTCACCGGCATCACCCACCCGCGCCTCGAAAGGGCGGTGCAGCGCCAAGCGCGGCTCGGCATGACCCAGATCACGGTGCTGCCTTATTACCTCTTCACGGGTACGCTCATCGAGCGCATCAAACGCCAAGTCGGTCACCTGCGCGCGCAGTACCCGCGCATCCGCTTTGCCCTCGCCGATCATTTCGGGCTTGAGGACGAGATCTTTCACTTGGTGGATGATCGAGTGCGGGAGGCCGCGGCCGGCGGCTCCAGCGCGCCGCGCTTCGCGCAGGCGGTCGACCCGGCGGACTAATAGCCATGGCGATCCCAAGACACGCCCGCGTGGCCGCTGTCGAGGAGCCGGGGACCGGCACCCGGCTGCTGGAACTCGTCGGCGACGATCCCTTGTGCTTCACCGGCGGGCAATATATTATCGTCGACAGCGGCTTGGTGCTCCCGAGCGGCAAGGCCGTCAAGCGTGCCTACTCGATCCTGAGCCCGGACGCGGAGCAGGGGCGCTTTCAAATCGCCGTCAAACGCATCCCGGGGGGGCCGGGGTCCGGCTTCATGCACCAAATCGGGGTCGGTGACGATATTCGCTTCAGCGGCCCCTGGGGCAGGTTCTTCCCGCAGGATGGCCTGAGCGGCCCCGCGCTCATATTGGCAACCGATACTGGGATCACGGCGGCCCTCGGTCTCGTCCAGGGAAGCCGGTTCCAAGCCCTGGCGCCCCTGAGCATCCTCATCTGGCTGCGGACTGCGCCCGAGTATTTCCTGCCCGAGTTTCTGGTGCGCGATCGCAGTCCGCCGCTTTGCACGCCGTTCCGCATCGCGCCGATTCCGCCCATCGGCCACCCCGAGCGCATAGTACACGCACGCACCGTCTTGCGTGAGGTCCTCGCGGGCGTGGCGATCGAGCAGGCTTTCGTGTGCGGGGACGGGACGGTCAATTACGCGCTGCTCGATGACCTGCTGGCGGCGGGGATCCCGGCCACCAAGGACAACCTCGAATCGTTCTTCAACATGCCGAAAAAATCCCTATGAGCAGGTTTTCCGTCACAGCAATTATTTGGGCGATCGGCTGGCGGAGGATTACTATGAGCCATGACGGTTTCGCCCCGCAATCCGAAAGGAAATCGCAGCGGCTTTACGACCGGCGCCTGCGCGGCCGCTGCGGCCAAGGCGGCGGCGCGCTGCCTGGTGCGGGACACCCTGCTTGCGGAGATTGAGACCACGCTCCCGAATCGCGCCCAGGTGCGTTTTGCGCTCGAGCGCTGCGAGCGCCTCGGCCCGCGAGCGATCTGCAGCGTGATCAAGGACGCGGGCGACGATCCGGATTGCACGCACGGGGCCGAGCTGGTGGCCGAGGTCGAGCTGCGCACCGAGCCCGGTATTGAGATCCGCGGCGGCTCGGGGGTCGCGACCGTCACGAAGCCGGGGCTGGGCCTAGAAGTGGGGGGGCCGGCGATCAACCCGGTGCCGCGCCGGAACGTCACCGAGATGGTGGCGGAGGAGCTCGCGGGAAGCCCCTACCGGGGAGCGTTCGTGACCATCAGCGTGCCGCGCGGCGAGGAGATGGCCAAGGAGACCACCAACGCGCGGCTCGGTCTCTTGGGGGGGATCTCGATCCTAGGCACGACCGGCATCGTCAAGCCTTATTCGACCGCCGCGTGGAAGGCCAGCGTAGTCCAGGAGATCGATGTGGCGGTGGCCAGCGGAGCGCAAGAGCTGGTGCTCACGACCGGCGGAAAGTCCGAGCAATACGCGATGACGCTCTACCCGCACCTCTCGGAGACGGCCTTCATCCAGGTCGGCGACTTCATCGGCGTAGGCATTCGGCATTCCGCCAAACGGCGGGTAGCCCGCGCCGTCGTGGTGGGCATGATGGGGAAGCTCTCCAAGATGGCCAAGGGCAAGATGCAGACGCACGTCGCGGGCTCCGAGGTGGACCTGGTGTTCCTGGCCTCGCTCGCGGCGGACCTGGGCGCCTCGGGCGAGCTGATCGCGGCCATCGAGCAGGCCAACACCGCGCGCCATGTGCTCGAGCTGTGCCGCGAGGCGGGGCTCGTCGGCATCACCTCGCTGGTCTGCGAGAAGGTGGTCGAGCACTGCACCCGGCATGCGCACGGGCCGCTCGAGGTGCACGCCTGTCTCGTCGATTTCGGTGGAGCTTTGCTCGGACGTTACCCGGAGGCCAGCCCATGAACGACATGCGGCAGATGACGGCGCTCGGCCGCAGCATCGAGGAGGGCAGTTTCGCCATCATCGACCGCGAGGCCGGCGCGCACGCCTTTGCTCCGCCCGAATGGCAGGTAGTGCGGCGCGTGATCCACGCGACCGCCGACTTCGAGTTCAAGAGCCTGATGCGCTTCCACCCCGAGGCCATAGCGGCCGGTATCGCCGCGCTGCGCTCGGGCTGCCCGATCCTCGTCGATGTCAAGATGATCGCGGCCGGTCTGAACGAAGAGCGCCTCGCAGCCTATGGCTGCACAATCCGCTCGTTCATCTCGGACCAGGACGTTATCGCTACCGCCAAGTCGGCGAATACGACGCGCGCCATCGAGTCCATGCGCAAGGCAGAGCGCCTGGGTGTCCTCAACGGCTCCGTCGTCGCCATCGGCAACGCCCCGACGGCGCTCATCGAGGTCGTGCGCCTCGCGCGCGAGGAGGGCGCGCGGCCCGCGCTCGTCATCGGCGTGCCGGTCGGCTTCGTCTCGGCGGCCGAGTCCAAGGACGCGGCGCTCACGCTGCCCGTGCCCTACATCGTCGCCTTGGGCCGCAAGGGCGGGAGCCCCATCGCGGTCGCCATCATCCACGCCTTGCTCCTGCTCTCGGCCGAGCCGCCCGCATGAGGCGCGCGGTCACGCTGGTCGGGATCGGCGATGACGGTTGCGCCGGGCTGACAAGCCGCGCCATGAACGCCATCACGAAGGCGCAGGTGCTGGCCGGCGGCGAGCGCCAGCTCGCGTTCTTTCCCGATTTCCAGGGCGAGCGCGTGGTCTTCAAGGACAGCCTCGGGGCGGCGATCGAGCGCATCGCCTCGCTCGCCGAGGACCACAACGTCTGCATCCTGGCCTCGGGCGATCCGCTCTTCTACGGGATCGGCGGCCTGGTCATCAAAAAACTCGGGGCGGAGCACGTCGAGGTCATCCCGCAACCGAGCAGCATGCAGCTCGCCTTCGCACGCGCCGGGCTCACGTGGGACGATGCGGCCTTCATCTCCCTGCACGGCCGTCCCCTTTTCGGGCTCGCGACCCGGCTCAAGCGGCTGTCGAAAGCTGGGATCTTCACCGATCCCGACGCGACCCCGGGGCGCATCGCCGCGCATCTTATCGCGCATGGCGAGACCGGCTGGCAGGCCTGGCTTTGCGAGGATCTCGGTGGCCCGGAGGAGCGCGTGCGGGGCTTTTCTATCGCCGAGCTTGCCGAGGTCACGGATGCCGCGCCGCTCAACGTGCTGGTCCTTGTCCGCACCGATCCCCGCTGGCGGCCGCCATCTGCG
>JBOIDH010000276.1:0-3903 GCA_050740495.1 Gammaproteobacteria bacterium
GTCGCGCTCTGCGTCGGCTTCGCGCTCGGGCCCCGCCGCGCCGACGAGGAGAAGCTTTCGCCCTATGAATGCGGGTTCGAGCCCTTCGAGGACGCCAGGATGCAGTTCGACGTCCGCTATTACTTGGTAGCGATCCTGTTCATCATTTTCGATCTGGAGATCGCGTTTCTCTTCCCCTGGGCCGTGGCGCTCAAGGATATCGGGCTGCTCGGTTTTTCCGCGATGATGATCTTCCTGGCCGTGCTCGTCATCGGGTTTGTCTATGAGTGGAAAAAGGGGGCGCTGGAATGGGAGTAGAAGCGCTCGGCGACAAGGGGATCGTGACGACCTCGGTGGATAATCTGATCAACTGGGCGCGCACCGGATCGCTCTGGCCGATGACCTTCGGGCTCGCCTGCTGCGCGGTCGAGATGATGCACGCCGGGGCCGCGCGCTACGATCTGGACCGTTTCGGGGTAGTGTTCCGGCCGAGCCCGCGGCAATCCGATGTCATGATCGTCGCCGGTACGCTGGTAAACAAGATGGCCCCGGCGCTGCGCAAGGTCTACGATCAGATGGCGGAGCCGCGCTGGGTGATCTCGATGGGATCGTGCGCCAACGGCGGCGGGTACTACCACTATTCCTATGCGGTGGTGCGCGGCTGCGACCGCATCGTCCCCGTCGACGTCTATGTGCCCGGATGTCCCCCGACGGCCGAGGCGCTGCTATTCGGGGTGATTCAACTTCAAAACAAGATCCGGCGCACCAATACGATTGCCCGCTAAGAACCCTGAATGTCGAATCCGATCGAACAGCTTACGGCGCGCCTAAAAGAACGATTCAGCGATAAACTCAGTTCCTGCGTGGTGGCCTTAGGGCAGATCACGATCGAGGTCCGCGCCGCCGATGTGCTGGAGATCTGCAAAGCGCTCAGGGACGAGCCGGGGTTCGCTTTCGAGCAACTGATCGATGTGTGCGGCGTGGACTACGCCGCCTACGGGCAGGCGGACTGGTGCACCGAGGATGCGAGCCGCTCCGGGTTCAGCCGCGGGGTCGACGCCAATGCGTATCGAGAGGCCCAGGGCGATCGGCCCCGGTTCGCGGCCGTCTACCACCTCCTTTCGGTCAGCCGCAACCAGCGGCTGCGCCTGCGCGCCTATGCGCCCGGCGATCCGCCGCGGGTCGATTCTGTGGTGGAAATTTGGGCGGCGGCGAACTGGTTCGAGCGCGAGGCCTTCGATTTCTTCGGGATCCTCTTCGAGGGGCACCCGGACTTGCGGCGGATCTTGACCGACTACGGCTTCATCGGTCATCCCTTTCGTAAGGATTTCCCGCTCGAAGGCAATGTCGAGGTCCGCTACGATCCGGAGAAGGGCCGGGTCGTCTACCAACCGGTCACGATCGAGAATCGCGTGCTGGTCCCGCGGGTGATCCGGCGCGACCATCCCGCGCCGCGAACTAGTGAGAGTTTGTGAAAAAGTCTAACCACACATGTTTGAAATTTGGGGTACCGAGGTCCCTGTTCTTCCGGGACAGGCATCGTCTTTCCTCCCTCTCCCTCCGGGAGAGGGTTGGGGTGAGGGGATTGAGAGCATCGACGAAAGTGTTTGATTTGATTCCCCTCATCCTAACCTTCTCCCTGAGGGAGAAGGGACTTCCAGATTTGTTGAAGTCGGTGTCTAAAACATTGGTTGCGTGAGAATCTACTGCGCTCGCGACGATTTTTTCACAAACTCTGAGTCCGACCCACACCTGCATACAATGCCTGAAATCCGCAACATGACCTTGAACTTCGGGCCGCAGCATCCCGCGGCCCACGGTGTCTTGCGCCTGGTGCTGGAGATGGACGGCGAGGTCATCGAGCGCGCCGATCCGCATATCGGTCTGCTGCATCGTGGCACCGAGAAGCTCGCCGAGAGCAAGCCCTACAACCAGAGCATCGGCTACATGGACCGCCTCGATTACGTGTCCATGATGTGCAACGAGCACGCCTACGTGCTGGCGATCGAGCGCTTGCTCGGAATCGAGCCGCCGCCGCGGGCGCAGTACATCCGGGTGATGTTCGATGAGATCACGCGCATACTCAATCATTTGATGTGGCTGGGCGCGCACGGCCTCGATATCGGGGCCATGACGGTGTTTCTCTACTGTTTCCGCGAGCGCGAGGATCTCATGGATTGCTACGAAGCCGTCTCCGGGACGCGCATGCACGCTACCTATTACCGTCCCGGCGGCGTCTACCGCGATCTGCCGGAGCGTATGCCGCGCTACGAAGCTTCCAAGTGGCGGAGCCCGGAAGACGTCGAGCGCTTGAACGAGGCGCGGCGAGGAAGCTTGCTGGATTTTATCGATGACTTCGCGGCGCGTTTTCCGGCCTGCGTCGATGAGTATGAGACGCTGCTCACGGACAATCGGATCTGGAAGCAGAGGACCGTCGGGATCGCCGCCGTCTCTCCGGAGCGGGCGCTCGCCCTCGGCTTCACGGGGCCCATGCTGCGCGGATCGGGCGTCGAGTGGGATTTACGCAAGAAGCAGCCCTATGCGGTATACGAGCGCGTGGACTTCGACATCCCGGTCGGCGTTAACGGGGATTGCTACGATCGGTATCTGGTGCGCGTCGAGGAGATGCGCCAATCCGCCGGTATTATTAAACAATGCGTCGCCTGGCTGCGGAAAAATCCAGGGCCCGTCACCATCGAGGACTATAAGCTGGTCCCGCCGCGCCGCGAGGACATGAAGGGCGATATGGAGTCCTTGATCCATCACTTCAAGCTCTTTACCGAGGGCTATTGCGTCCCGGAAGGCGAGATCTATGCGGCGGTGGAGCATCCCAAAGGGGAGTTCGGGATCTACCTCATCTCCGATGGCGCCAATAAACCCTACCGCGTCAAGGTCCGGGCCTCGGGTTTCGCGCACCTTGCGGGCATCGACGAGCTGGTCAAGGGCCATATGTTGGCGGACGTGGTGACGACGATCGGGACCTTGGACATCGTCTTCGGGGAGGTCGATCGGTGAGCGGGGACGACCCAGGGGTGATCTCCGCCCAGGCACGCGCGCATATCGACGCGTGCCTCGCGAAGTATCCGCAAGAGCGCAAGCAATCGGCGGTGCTGGCGGCCTTGAGCGAGGTCCAGCATGAAAACGGGGGTTATCTGACTACCGAGTTGATGGATGCCGTGGCCGCCTATCTCGGGATGGCGCGGATCGCGGTCTATGAGGTGGCGAGCTTCTATTCGATGTTCGAGACCAAACCCGTCGGCCGTCACAGTGTTTCGGTATGCACGAATATCTCTTGCATGCTGCGCGGGGCGGATGACATCGTCGCGCACATCGAGCGGCGGTGTGGGATCAAGACCGGGGAGAGCACCTCCGATGGCCGCATTTATCTAAAACAAGAAGAAGAATGTCTGGCGGCCTGCTGTGGCGGTCCCATGATGATGGTGGACCATAAATTCTGCGAACACCTGACGAACGACAAAGTCGACAAAATACTGGACGATCTCACGTGAGCTTAGCGTTCTTCAATCAGGTTTGTTACCGCACCCTCGAATTCGCGCAGCCGTGGAGCTTCGAGAATTACCGGCGGATCGGCGGCTACGAAGCATGGAAACGCGTCTTGCGGGAGAAGATCTCCCCGCAAGACATCATCGAAGAGGTCAAAGCCTCCGGGCTGCGCGGCCGCGGGGGCGCCGGGTTTCCCACCGGGCTCAAGTGGAGCTTCATGCCCAAGAACCCGAGCGGTCCGCATTACATCGTCTGTAACTCCGATGAGAGCGAACCGGGAACCTGCAAGGACCGCGACATCCTGCGGTACAACCCGCACGCGCTCATCGAGGGGATGGCGATCGCCGGCTACGCGATCGGGGCGAAGGTCGGCTACAACTATATGCGCGGTGAATTCATGGACGAGCCCCGCGCGCGCTT
>JBOIDH010000277.1:0-3894 GCA_050740495.1 Gammaproteobacteria bacterium
TTATCTCGCGCTCGCCGAATCCGTGAAGGCAACGGCGGCGCTCGCCCAGGCCCGGCGGCTTCTCGGTGATAATCCCGATCTCCTCGTCGATTATGCACGCGCGGTCGCGATGTCGCACGGCGGCCGGCTGGACGGTCAAGCCGCCGAATTAATCGAACGCGCGCTCAAGCTCGCCCCCGGACACCCGGGAGCACTGTGGCTCGCGGCGGCGGCGAGCATCGACCGTGGCGCTAACACCGAGGCGCGGGAATATTTGCAGCGGCTCGCGCAGCAGTTACCCGCGGGGAGCGAGCAGGAGCGCCTGGTGCGCGTGCAGCTCGAGCAACTAGGCGAAGACGGCGCCGGAACCTCCGCGGACGCAAAAGATGCGGTGCGGCTTGAAGTCCAGGTGACACTGGACAAATCCTTGACCGAGCGGATTGGTCCCGACACGACAGTCTTCGTGTTCGCCCGTGCCCCCCGTGGCCCCGGAATGCCTTTAGCCATCGCGCGCCTCCGGGCTCGGGACCTGCCCGCGATCGTCGTGCTCGACGACTCGCAGGCCATGGCCCCCGAGATGAAGCTATCCAACTTCGATGAAGTCGTGGTCGGCGCCCGCGCCTCCCTTTCGGGTGAAGCACGCGCCCAGAGCGGCGATCTCGAGGGATACACGCCGAAGGCCATCTCGCTCACGGAACGTCCGAGCGCACCGATCGCCGTGACTATTGACCGCATCGTGCCTTAACCCGGCGGACAGCCCCCCGTGATCGGCGGGAAAAACGCTACTTCGTCTCCGTCATGGACCGGCGCCGCGAGAGTCGCATAGTCCTGGTTTACGGCGATCAGAATATTCGCGGGTAGCGGCAAACCGCGGCTCACGCGCGTCCAGACGTCTTGGACCGTCATGCCCGGCGCGGCCTGCACGCGATCTTCGCTGCGCCCGAGGCGTTCCCTCAGGCTCGCGAAGAATTTGACTGTGATCTGCACCTATGTTCTCCTTCTCGCCACTGGCACGACGTTGACCGAATCCCATGATGTCTAACCACAGGCTCGTGCTGACGGCTTCCTCAACGGCCACAGTCACAGTATAGTACGGATAGCCCTTGACTAAGCACCATGTCGAAGCTCTCGCATTTTAATCGCCACGGGGAAGCCCAGATGGTGGACATCGCGGCTAAGGCGGTGACCCACCGGATCGCCATCGCCGAAGGGACCATCGCGATGAATCGAGAAACGCTGATGATGGTTAAGGAAGGTCTCCACAAGAAAGGGGACGTGCTCGGCATCGCAAGAATCGCCGGGATCATGGCGGCTAAAAAAACCGCCGATCTGATCCCGCTCTGCCACCCGCTTCCCCTGACACACATCGAAATCAGTTTTTTCCTCGATGCCAAGGCAAGCGCGGCGAGGTGCGAGTCGAAGGTAGAAACGAGCGCCCAGACCGGCGTTGAGATGGAGGCGTTGACGGCCGTTCAGGTGGCCTTGCTGACCGTCTATGACATGTGCAAATCCGTGGACCGCGGCATGAGCATCTCGGGTGTACGCTTACTCGAAAAAATGGGCGGCAAGTCGGGACACTGGCGCCGCTAAGGAAGCTCTGCTATTCTTTTTCCGCGCGCGTCTGAACCTTTTGCAAGCGCGTTTCCATGGGGACGGGATCGGTTTTCAAACGGCTCGTTTGGGTGTCCAATATCGCTTTTCGTAGCATGCTCAGTTCTCGCTTGACCATGCTCCCAAGGGTTTGCAGCGACGTTTCCAGCACCGCGATCCGGCCCTCTTCATTCGCGTTGCCTAGGTCCGATCGCAAAGCTAACACCCGAGCATCTCCCGTAACTTCACGCGCGGATTGGTCATCGGCGCCCATGAGGAGATCTTCTTGGCTGAGATCATCGGTCACCGCCGTTAATACTTCGGCATTAACGAGATGCTTTTCTTCCAGGCAGCCGAACAGGAGAATCCGATCGCAGAGCATATTGATCTTGCGTGGCACGCCTTGGGTGATCCGGTGTATCAGCGGAAACGCCTCTTGCGCGAAAACCGGGTCTTGATTCCACCCGACCAAACGCAGTCTGTGCTCGATGTAGGCCCGCGTCTCCTCGGTATCCAAGGGTATTAAATGATACGCGGCGATCACCCGTTGCCGGACCTGCACGAACCTGGGAGACCGTAGCAACACCCTAAATTCCTTTTGACCGAGGAGAAAGCTCTGCACCAAGGGCCGGCCGTTATGTTGGAAGTTCGACAGCATGCGCAGCTCTTCAACCGAGCGCGGCGGTAGATTCTGTGCCTCATCGACCAGGAGCAATACCCGTTTCCCCTGCTGTGCGCATTCCCGGAAGAACTCTTCCAAGCTTTTCAATAGCACCGCCTTGGACTCGGACTTGTAAGCCAGGCCGAATTCTGCGGCGGCGACGCGTAATAGATCCTCGGCTTCGACCTGCGTGGAAACGATTCTCCCGACGACGATGTTGTAACCCTCGAGCATCGCTTCCAGCGCCCCCACCAATGTGGTCTTACCGGTGCCGACGTCGCCGGTAATGACGATGAAGCCATCGCCCTGCTTAACCCCGTATAAGAGGTAGGACAGCGCACGTTTATGACTGTGGCTGCTAAAAAACATCTTGGGATTAGGACTTAACCCAAACGGTTTGTCCTTGAGCTTGTAAAATGATTCGTACATATCGGTTTCTAAAGATTGAACTTCGATCCCTCTAAGCCATGGGAACCACATGCTCCAGAAGGCGCTGCACTTGCATTATCCCGACTTTGAGGTTTGCCTCAATGACTTTCATCGACAGCGATTCCCGGCCTCGGCCCGCGGCCCGGTTCGCGACGACCGCACAGGTTGCATAGCAAAGATCAAGCTCGCGCGCCAACGCGGCTTCGGGCATCCCCGTCATGCCGACCATGTCACAGCCGTCGCGCGCCATGCGGTCGATCTCGGCGGCGGTCTCTAGCCGCGGCCCTTGCGTGGCCCCATAGGTTCCGCTGGCCAGTGCCTCTATCCCGGCCTCCCCCGCGGCGCGAATCAATGCTTGGCGCAGCTTCTCACAGTAGGGCTGCGTAAAATCGATATGTGTTACCTGGTCAATGCCGTCTTCAAAAAAGGTATTTGCGCGCGACCAGGTGTAATCTATGATTTGGTCGGGAAACGCGATTCGGCTCGGGGTCAATTCGGAAGTAATGCCACCGACCGCCGCAATGCTGATGAGCTTTTCTATACCGATGTCTTTCAAGGCCCAAAGATTGGCGCGGTAGTTGACGCGGTGCGGCGGGATCGCGTGAGAAACGCCGTGCCGCACCATGAACACAATCTCCTTACCGCACAAGAGCCCGTGAACGAGCGGGCTCGAGGGCTCGCCGTATGGGGTTTGCTTTACCTCCCGGCGTAGGATTTCCAACCCGTTCAGACTACGCAGACCGGTGCCGCCGATGATTGCCAAGCCACTCATGCGCTCACCGCGAAGATGCCGGGTGCGTTGCGCAGGTAGCTTTTATAGTCCATGCCATAGCCGAAGAGGTAACGCTCATCGGTCTCCAATCCGACAAAGTTCGGGTTCGGCATGGCGGGGCAACGCTGCAAACGCTTGGCGATTAGAACCGCGGTTAAGGCTTCCGCCGCGCCGTCGCGTTTGCAAGCTTCGAGGATCGCGGACAAGGTAAGTCCCTCATCCAAGACATCATCGACCACCACCACGACGCGGCCGCTGAGCGGGCAATGGGGGCGCCGCAGCCACTCGATTTCACCGCCGGAGGTTTGCCCCCGGTAGCGCGATACGTGCAGGTAATCCAGCTCCAAGGGAAAGCGCAACCGAGGTAACAACAGCCCCGTCGGCACGACGCCTCCGGTCATCACACATAGCAGCAACGGATCTTTTTCCCCAAGCGCCGCGTTCATTTCCGCGGCCATTCGAT
>JBOIDH010000278.1:0-3877 GCA_050740495.1 Gammaproteobacteria bacterium
TGGGGGTGATCCTGCACGACGAGCACGAGCTGGTCGAGGCCTGGAAGGAGCGCATCGGCCAGTTCGTGCTCGTCTTCTTCCTCCCCATCTTTTTCACTTACACCGGCCTGCGCACCCATATCGCCGGGCTCGACAGCGCCGCCCTGTGGGGCTGGTGCGCCCTCACCGTGCTACTGGCGACGGTCGGCAAGTTCGGCGGGGCCTATGGGGCGGCGCGGCTTGCCGGCCTCAACCGCCACGAGGCCAAGGTGCTGGGGATCCTGATGAATACCCGGGCGCTGATGGAGCTGATTATCATCAACGTGGGCTACGACCTGGGCGTGATCTCCCAGAACATGTTTACCATGCTGGTCATCATGGCGGTCGTGAGCACGGTCGTGACGACACCCTGCCTACGGGCATGGCTGCCGCGTACTGGGATGATTGTGCCCACGCGGTGATAACGGCAATAGGCTGTAGCCGGCCATTGCGTAAGAGCGTGCCGGGCGCGTGAAGCGTTTTCTTTGGCCCCTCCTGCGCGTGCTCATTACCGTCGCGCTTCTCTGGTGGATCGCGCGTGACCCTGCCATTCGCGCCCAGATCGCCGCAATGCCCACGCCGCCCGCGCCCGGCTGGCTCCTGCCTGCGTGGCTCGCGGGCGGGGTGAATGAGCTGGCCGGCGCGCTGCGCTGGTGGCTGTGCCTGCGGATCGCAGGGGTTCCGCTCGGTTTCGCCCACGCGGCGGGGCTGCATTTTCTCGGCTTGTTCATCTCGCTCTTTCTTCCCGGCACGGCAGGCGGCGACGCGGCGAAGATCGCCGCCGTCATGTTCTGGCACCCGGAGCGGAAGATCGCCGCCGTGCTCGCCATGCTCATGGAGCGGCTCTCCGGGCTTTTTATCGTGATGATCTGGACCACCGTGGTCGCCGCGCTGCGTGCCGAGTGGTTTCAGCGCACCCCCGCGACCGCAGCGCTCTTCCACGCGGTGCTCTTCTTCCTCGGTACGACGGGGCTCGCGATGGTGGCTTGGTATCTCATCAACCGTCCACGGCGGCAGCTCCGGCATCCGCCGTGGTTTCCGTTCGGCAGACGCATTTCGGAGCTCGCGGGCGTCTTCGATCTTTTCCTCGCTGGCCGCGGGCAGGCCCTCGCCGTGCTGTTCCTCGCCGGCGTCTGCCACGCCGGTAATATCGGGCTCTACTACTTCGCCGCACGCGCGCAGGGCATGGACTGGGCGCTCACGGACGCGCTCAGCCTCATGCCGGTGATCGATGTGATCACCATGCTGCCCGTCACACTCTCCGGCCTCGGCCTGCGCGAGGCCGTATTCCAAGCGCTGCTCGTGCCGCTCTGCGCCGTGGCTCCGGCGACGGCCGTGTTGGTTTCCCTCACCGGATTCTTCGTCGGTGCGACCTGGTCCTTGCCCGGCGCCGGGATGTTTCTCTGGTTTCGAGCGCCGGCGCAAAAAGAGAGAGCCGATGCCTAATCCCATCTCCACTCCTCCGCGCCTCGCGGTTACGTTCGGATCGTCCTTTCTCGGTTTCGCCGCCCACTTCGGCTTTCTGCGCGAGCTGCTCGGCGCCGGCCGCCGACCCGTCGCGGTGGCGGGCTCGTCCGCCGGCGCGATCGTCGCCGGGCTCTATGCGGCGGGCCTCCCCACCGAGCGGTTGGAGGCCGCGTTCACGCGCCCGGATATGTGCGCGCACTTTCGCGAATGGCGGATGCCTTTGCGCGCCCTCGGGACCCTGCTCGGTTGGCGCGGCGTGCCGGCGGTGCTCGAAGGGCTGCACCTGCAACGCCTGCTCCACGAGCTGGTCGGCGAACGGCGTATCGAAGACTGCACGACCGCGCGCTTGCACCTTGCGGTCACCAATCTACGCACCAGCCGTGTCGAGTTGCGCGATCACGGCCCGCTCGTCGAGACCATGCTCGCGAGCTGCGCGCTGCCCGGCCTCATCGCCCCGCGCCGCGTGGAGGGCGAGACCTTGTGGGACGGTGGCCTCGGCTGCTCGGCGCCGGTAGAGCAATGGATCGATGACCCGGACGTGACCCATATCGTCGTGCACAGCATCCTCCACCACGTCCAGGTACGCGCCCGAGAGCGAAGCGACCGCTACAGCTTCGCCGGCGCCATGCTGGCCGGCCACCAACTCACCGCCGATGAGCTGCTCCACTGGAAGCTCGAGCTCGCGCGGCGCGCCGGCAAGACCGTCGTCGCCGTCGAGACCATCACCCCGCGCCCGCGGGTAGGCATCCCGATCACCTTCTGGCCACCCAAGCCGTGGCCCGATCACGCCCGCGACCTCATGGCCCTGGGTGCCGGCTCGGCGCGCCGGTTGCTCGGGTAGCAATAGGGGATATTCACGTCTGTTGTACAAAACGACTCTAATAAACTCACATCCCCTCTCTCGCTTCGACTTATTCCCACCCATTCCCACCGAACCTCATTGACTTTCTGAGCGCGATAGTTACGCTTCTTAAAGTCGCCGATGTCACAGTTGATGAATTACAAGCACTGATCAGAAAAGTCGTCCATGAGGAGTTACAGGACATCATCGCTTATCCTGATAAGGGGCTGGAGTTGACTGGCGAGATCCAAGCACGGCTCCAATCATCCCTGGGCTCTACCGCCCGGATCCCGTTCGAGGAAGTGAAAAGCAGGCTGAATCTCGCTTGACCTATCACGTTCAATTTACCCCTCAAGCGCTTGAGGATCTTTCCCAGCTTGATACCCTGCTTATATGTAGGGAGGGTTAGCTGAATAACCGCCCGTGACGGAAGGCGTTTGGAAGAAACACGGTGGGCGGTTTTGCGGTAATGTGGGAAGACCGCGTCGCCGAAGACCGAAGCGTCAATGGTGTGCTCGCACCCGTGGGTTAGCATGGTCCTGGGTAACGTCGGCGACATTGGTGAGTTCGGGCAACTGAACATCCCGTTTGAGAGAGTGAGTGTTAACGACGTTCCCGAAGCGGCGCGGCCTATCCACCTTTGATAACGGAGCAAGCCATGAGCGTTCGCAAGCGTGTATTCGAATTGACCCATCCCAACGCCGCGGGGATCGATGTGGTGCGGCCAGTCATTTTGTAGCGGTCCCCCCGTCGGCCGAACTGGCCGAATGCGACCGGCAATTGGAATCCATGCTGGCGGCCTTGGCGCGCCATAACAGAGAACCCGGCAAAGCGAAACGACGGGCGCGGGCGAAGAACGAGCAGTGTGTTGCCAGCGTCGCGGAGCTTCTGCAGCACTTTGGTCACCCTGCCCATGTCGCGCGTGTGCAGGCCGATCGAGGGCTCATCGAGCACGAACAACGTATTCACGAGCGAGGTGCCAAGCGCGGTCGTGAGGTTGATGCGCTGCACCTCGCCGCCGGAGAGCGTGCGCGACTGGCGGTCGAGCGTGAGATAACCCAGGCCCACCTGGACCAGATAAGCGAAGCGCGCGCGGATTTCCGTGAGCAGCAGGTCGGCCGCTTCATCGAGCGGCGCCGGCAGATGTAGGTCCTGAAAGAATGCACCTGCGCGCTCGATCGGCAGCGACAGCAGGTCATGGATGTTGAGTCCCGGGAGCGCAGAGAATTGCGCCTCCTCGCAGATCACGTCCGCCGGACGAAAACGTTCTGTCGCAGCGAGTGCTCGGTCGGCGTCTTCCTTGGTGCCCAGCCGCCACAGCAGGGCCTCGGGTTTGAGCCGCGCGCCGCGGCAGGCGGAGCACGCTGTGTAGGCGCGGTAGCGTGAGAGCAGCACGCGCACGTGCATTTTGTAAGCCCTGCCCTCGAGCCACTTGAAGAAGCGCTCGACGCCGTACCAGCGCTTATCTTCCCATCTGCCTTCGCCTGCGATCACCCAATGTTGGTGTTTCTCCGATAACTCACGCCACGGCAGGTCGGTCGGCACGCCGCG
>JBOIDH010000279.1:0-3876 GCA_050740495.1 Gammaproteobacteria bacterium
GCGCCCAGCGCCGCCGCGACGGACTGGGCCCAGATCGTCGGAATGTATGATCTGCTGGTGCGCGCCGATCCGTCGCCCGTGGTCGAGCTGAACCGCGCCGTGGCGGTGGCGATGCGCGACGGCCCTGTGGCTGGTCTCGATCTCATCGACGCCATCCTCGCGCGTGGCGATCTCGCGGACTATCACCTCGCGCACTCGGCGCGGGCGGATCTCTGCCGGCGGTTGGGCAGAACGACCGAAGCCCGAACCTCCTACGAACGCGCCCTCGGCCTCACGAAGCAGGAGCCGGAGCGACGGTTTCTCGAGCGGCGGCTAGCTGAGCTGCAAAACTGAACGGTCCGATATTGGGCTTTGCCAAACGACTCACAAGGGGTGTCGATCCGGGCGCCCGCCATTCGACTAACCGTTGGAGGCGCTCATGAAATACATGTTGCTGATTTACCTTGACGAGCTCGCATTGAGCGAGACCGAACGGGAAGCGTGTTACGTGGAGTCCACGCAGCTCGCAAACCAGATTAAATCGAGCGGGCAATATCTGGCCGCCAACCCGTTGCACCCAACATCAACGGCGACCAGCGTCCGGGTGCGCGACGGCAAACGGTTCGTGACCGACGGTCCGTTCGCGGAGACGCGCGAACAACTTGGCGGTTACTTCCTAATCGACGCCAAGGATCTCGACGAGGCGATCGGCATCGCCGCACGCATCCCAATGGCGCGCAAAGGGACCGTCGAGGTCCGGCCGGTAACAGAGATCGCGGGGCTGCCGACGGATTAGTGTCAGGCGACGCGCGGACGGGCGTCGCTCATCCTAAAGAAGCTTCGAGCACAGACCGGCGCGAAGAGTACTAACCCGACAACCGAATACAAAGGAGAGCGAGATGAATGAGCCAAGAGTCGTGTCGCGAGATGAATGGCTTGCCGCGCGCAAGCAACACTTGATCAAGGAGAAAGAGCTCACCCGATTGCGCGATCAATTGAGCGCCGAGCGACGCGATCTACCCTGGGTCAAGGTCAAAAAGCCCTATATGTTCGACGGGCCAGACGGCAAGGAGACACTGGCAGACCTCTTCGATGGACGCTGCCAGTTAATCGTACAGCACTTCATGTTCGGTCCCGGATGGAAGGAGGGCTGCGTGGGGTGCTCGTTCGGGGCCGATCACGTCGACGGTGCGCGCATGCACTTCGAGCACCGAGACGTCTCGTTCGTGGCGATTTCGCGAGCGCCCTTGCCGGAGATCGAAGCCTTCAAGAAGCGTATGGGCTGGCGCTTCAAGTGGGTGTCGTCATTCGCCAGTGATTTCAACTATGACTATCATGTGTCGTTCACCCCAGAGGAAATGGCAAAAGGCAAGGTTATCTACAACTTCGAGATGCGCGATGCGCAAAGCGAGGAGATGTCCGGCATCAGCGTGTTCTACAAAGACGCCAACGGCAGCCTCTTCCACACCTATTCGACCTATGCCCGCGGGGACGAACTATTGAGCCCCGTGTACATGTACCTCGATCTCGCGCCGAAGGGCCGCGACGAGGCGAGTCTGCCCTATCCCTCCGCGTGGTGGCGGCACCACGACCGCTACGAGGACGATACCGAATGACGAGGCTCGGGTCGCAGTGCGGAGAAACGGAAGACCGGCGATGCTGCTTAATGACGACCGTACAATCCTTAATTGATTACCGAAAGGAGAAGCCATGGCTACACAGATTTTCGTGAACTTGCCAGTCAGGAATCTCAACAGGTCCGTGGAGTTCTTCACCAAGCTCGGCTTCAAGTTCAATCCCGAATTTACCGACGAGACGGCCACGTGCATGATTGTGAGCGAGAACATATTCGTCATGCTTTTGACTGAGGCCAAGTTCAAGACGTTTACTCCCAAAGAAATTTGTGATGCAACGAAAAGTACGGAGGTGCTTGTTTGTCTATCTCTGGAGAGCCGAGAAGAAGTCGATGAAATGGTTCACGAGGCAGTCGCGGCTGGTGGAACAACCTATAGCGAACCAAAAGACTACGGATTCATGTGGCAACATGGTTTTCAGGATCTGGATGGCCACATCTGGGAATTGATCTACATGGATCCAAGCGTGCTAAAACAAGGTTAAAAGTGCAATGACAATGCGCTAACAAGTCATTGCAGCGCCTACGACCGCGGTTGAAATCAAGCATATGCAACAAGGCTAGGAGTTGGTTGGCCACGGTTAAACAAGAATGCCGTGATCTAGGAGGTCCGCGGCGCAATCGATGACGTCTCGCCCGCGAGGGCTGGAGCTTAACGCACCCATGCCAGAAGCGAAGTGAGTCGCGATAACGGGATCGTAGCCAAACTTTTTGCGGCGCACACGTCAACTAGAAAATATCGGACGGTGATGAATTTAACCCGAAGGAGATCAAGCAATGAAAACAGAGCAAGACAAAACAACCTCGCAACAGGAGTCAACGATGAAGATCGAACCGCAAAAGGAACACCAGTGGCTGCAGAAGCTCGTCGGCGAGTGGACCTTCGAATCCGACTGCCACATGGGTCCGGGAAAACCCCCCGAGAAGTTCCAGGGGACGGAGAGCGTGCGGTCGCTCGGCGGCCTCTGGATTATGGCCGAGGGGCAGGGCGAGATGCCCGGCGGTAGCGCCATGACGACGATGATGACGCTCGGCTATGATCCGCAGAGGAAGCGCTACGTGGGCACGTTTGTCGCGTCGATGATGACCCACCTCTGGGTGTACGACGGCGCGCTGGATGCCGCCGAACGGGTGCTGACGCTTGACACCGAGGGTCCCGACATGGCCGCCGAGGGGAAGATGGCGAAGTACAAGGACGCGATCGAGTGGAAGAGCGACGACCACCGGGTGCTGACATCGCACATGCTCGGTGATGACGGCAAGTGGCACGATTTCATGACGGCCAATTATCGGAGAGTTAAAGGAGCGAGATGACAAAAGGCAAGGCGATTGATGAAGCCAAGCTCCCAACCCGAAACCAGAAGGAGAAACGACGATGATCAATTCGAAAGTAAAGCCTGTTCCGGAATGGATGCACACGGTGACGCCACACTTGATTTGCGCTGGCGCCGCCGATGCCATTGAGTTTTACAAGAAGGCGTTCGATGCCGTGGAAATGGCGCGGATGCCGGGTCCACAGGGCAAACTCATGCACGCCTGTATCCAGATCGGTGATTCAGTGGTCATGCTGGTTGACGAATTCCCAGAGTGGGGTTCATTTGGCCCGAAGGCACTCAAGGGCTCGCCGGTCACTATCCATCTCCAGGTCGAGGATGTCGACGCGATGTTCGAACGTGCCGTCGGTGCGGGGGCGAAGATCAAAATGCCGCTCGCGGACATGTTCTGGGGCGATCGTTATGGCAAACTCGAAGACCCGTTTGGTCACCATTGGTCGGTAGCCACGCACATTCGAGATATGAGTCCGGAAGAGATACAACAGGCGGCGCAGAAAGGATGTGGCTAGCAAACCGGAATTTCGCGCCGCGTCATTCGTCGTAGAGTCGAGCGAGGGTTCAGTCGTTCGCATCCGCTCGGAAACCGAGATCACAACCCGTAATCAGAAGGAGATATGACGATGCGATTCATGATCATAGTCAAGGCAACCCAGGACTCGGAAGCCGGCGTCATGCCGGAGTCCGCGGTATTGACTTAATGGTCTTGCCCGTGCTGAATCAGCTTTTTGAGTGGGGCCGACGTGAGATGACGAACGCTGGCGCCGGGTTATCGATATCGAACTCGAATTGGACCGTCCGAGCGTCGGCGTCTTCGGGCGAAAAACTGCGTTCCACGAATCTTACGCGGCGATCGCGATCTTGGATTAGAACGCTGCTGCAACGGGTGCCGTAATTCTCGCTCGCGATAAAAATCGATGCTAACACGCGCTC
>JBOIDH010000280.1:0-3871 GCA_050740495.1 Gammaproteobacteria bacterium
GCGGTGTTGGCCGCCGCGGCGGCGGCTGCCGCCCGCTGGGCGGGCAGGACGGAATTGAGGACCGCATTCATGCGCGCCGAGGCTGTCGCAGCCGCGGCCGCAGCCTGGGCGGATCGGAGCAGCGCGGCAGTGCGTACTTGTTCGGCGGCCGCCGCCTGCGCGGTGGCCTGGAGGCCCGCGAGCGTGGAGGCCCGTAGGGCGTTGGCCGAGACCGCGGCGGCCTTGGCTTGCACGATCCAGGCGCCGAGTGCGGCGACGCCCTTGACGGCAAAGTTCGCGGCCAGTGCGGTGCCGAGCACGGCCGCGGCGGTGGCGATCGCATCGAAGTTCGAGCCGATCGCGACGACGGCCCCGGCGGCGCCGGCGGCGAGCCGCTGGATCGATTGCTGGACCTTGGGATCGTTGAGGGTGCGGGTGAGGTCTTGGAGAGCGGGGGTGAGGGCGGTGACGAAACCGGTGGACAGGCTGGCCTTGACGGCCGCGATGGATTCGTTGAATTCATCGGCCGCCGCCGCCGTCTCGCCGCTGATCACGATATTGAACTTCCGCGCCTGCTCCAGGCCTTTTTTGAGGCCCAGCGCGAACGGGGCGAGGGCGGCGCCCGCGCGGCTGCCCAAAACCTTGATTGCCAGAGCGGACCTAGTCCCGGCGTCGGGGATGGCGGCGAGCTGGGCGAGGATCTTTTCGAGGCCCGACTCCAGGGTGTCGGCGGCGGTGACGCCGAAGGCATCGAGGAGCTGGGCGGCTTTCGTCGAGCCGCGGGCGGCATCGAACATGCGGACCGACAGGACCTTAGCGCCGTTCGCGACGGTCTGGATATCGGTGTTCGCGCTCTTCGCGGCATGGGCGAAAGCCGAGAGCTTCTCGACCGAGATGCCGGTGCGCTCAAAGAGCGTTTGGAGATCGTCGGCCGCGTTGACCGCGGCGCGGCCGAAATTGAGGATGGGGGCGACCGCGAGCCGGAACCCCACGAAGGCCGCGCCGATCTTGAGCGCGGACGATCGCAGCGAGGCCAGCTGGCCGTTGATGGAGCCGAGCCCCTGCTTGACGCTCTGGATCGCCGCGCGGGTGTCGTCGCGCGCGGTGATCTTGAGTTCTACCTTCGGCGTTGGCATGCTAGGACCATCATGGTAAAAGTTGATTAACGCTGGCGAATTAGTGGCGGCACAAGAGCAAGTTCTGGCTCTTGAGCGCGCGCTGGCCGAGTCCTTGAAGTTGCAAAGTCACTATGCGGCACTACTGAACGAATACGACGGCGGGAACCGAAAAGGCTTTGCCACGGTAGACGAGTGGCTTCAGCGCCTCAAAAGCTAATCCTTCCCCCGTATAAAGAGGCATTACGGGGCAGGCCCGAGCGCCTTCCAAGCGCGATCGAATCCTTTCTGATCCGCCTGCGCGGCGCGCAGGATGAACAGCCGATCCCGGAGATCGCGGCGTTGCGCGCGCGCGATCGCCCCGAGATAGAGGCGCACCTGGGCGAGGGTGTAGCGGGCTATAGACTCGGGCGGATGGCCCGAGTGGATCAGGGCTTGGAGCGCGTCGCCCCAGCCCCACTCACCGTCACTATCTTTTCGGCCGCGGCGTTCACCGCGGGGGTGAGGCGCCGGACGAAAAAATCCATGTTGACCTCCATGAGCGCCGCGGCCAGCGCGACAAACTCATCGGGCGGGAGCCCGGCGAGATCCTCGTGTTTGAGCCCGGTCGCGATGCCGACCGCCGCGATCATCGACTCGCCGTGCTCGGCGAGAAGCCCGAGCCAGTCGGCCTCGCCCCCTTGAAGCGCGGGGGCGAGGGACCGGATGGCGCGGGCGAAGGCCGGGAGCTGGCCGACCGTGAGCGGCACGACCTCGAGGGTCTTGCCGCCCACGACCATCGGGATTTGCTTGGTCCCGTAAACGGTTTCTAGCTCATCCATCAGGTCAGGATCAGCCGGCCGAACTGGCCGAGCACCGTGTCAGCGGCCTTGGTGGAATCGTAGAGGGCGGCGCCGTTCAGCTCGAACTTCATGATGTCGTCATTGATAAAATCGATCTGCGAGGCCGGATCGAACGAGCACTTGAACAGCTCGATGAGGCAGGCCCTGTTGGTGTCAACCGTATTGAGCCCGTCGAACTTGAGCCACCGATCGGCGAAACCCTGGGTGAACATGTTGACGTTCGTGACCAGGGCATGTGAGTAGTCGATTTTGAAGGGCTGGGTAAATGACGCCAGGTTGATGAACTTGATCGTTCCGTGATCGGCGCTCGTCACCTCGTAGTGGGTATTGAGCGTCAGCGTGGCCGGCGTGCCGGCGGAATCCTTGATGACGATCGCGCTCAGCTTCTGCTTGGCGGTCTTGACGAAATCGCCGACGGCGACCGTCGGGAACGCCTCGGCGACGACCGAGCCCGAGGCAACCGACGAGTCCGCGCCGTAGAGGGCGAGGGCCAGGTTCTTCTTCTCGAATTCTTCGATGGTGAAACTGAACTTGGCCGTCTTGCCGCGGATGATTCGCAAGTCGGTCAAGCGCTGTCCGGAAGTGGCTTCCTTGTGCTCGAGGACATCGGTCTCGAGCTGGACATTCAAAATCGGGCAGTTGCCCACGTGACGGAATACCCCAGGCACGCCTGCCGACGCGGTTGCGACGTAGACGTTACCCTGGCCGGAAAAATACGGCATAGCGATTACCTCTCGGTTGGTGGATTAGTTAATCAGGGCGATCCCGCCCGTCTCTTCGGCGCCGCCTTGGGCAATGAGCCATGCGGCGCTTTCAGGATCTTCGATCTCGACCATCTGACCGGGGGCGTACTCGACGCCGGCATAAGTCAGGGGTTTCAGCAGCGTGACATACATATATACAGTCCTCTTAGTTGAGTGTGGTCGCGGTGGTGCGGTAATGAATCGTGTAGGCGGTCGACACCAGGCAGGCATCGAGGTCGGCGTCGTCCATGTGCCATTGGGTGCCGGCTTCGCGCAGATACAGGCACAGGCCGCCGAGCGTCTGATCTTCCATGACCTTCGCCTGGGCGCTCACACAATAGGGATCGGCTATCTGATCAGCGGCCGCCCCGCGGGCGACGACCTCCACCAGCACCGTGAGCTCGCGCTCGGAGAGATCGTTATTGCGCTTCACCACCGCCTCGCCGCCGGGGGGCAGCGCCGGGCGGACGACGATTGCCGGTCCCTCGGCGCGGGTGAGCGCCGTGAGCCTCGATCGGTAGGTGGTCACGCCCGGAATGGTCGCGAGCTTGACTCGCAGGGCCTCCATGATTTGCTCGCGCCTAGAGGCCATCAGTTCTTCCTCAGTGTTGCGCGCATGATTTTGCCGTCCTGCAGGGCCCCCACCTCGCGCACGGTGTAGGCGATGGCGTCCACGGTGATTAGTTCGGCGCCCTTGAGCCCGGTGAGCTGGCCGGCGCGGTAAGTGATGGCGTACTCGCGCGAGAGCACCCGCCCATCGAGGAGCTCCTCATCGGGGGTGTCCAGGATCACCTGCGCGGTCTGCTGTGCCCCGCCCCCCGAGGGGGTCCAGGTCGCGGTGACCGCAAAGTCGGCCGTCGAAAAAAACACGGCCAGGTCCTCGGTGAAGGCCATAGCTCAGCCTTGCCTCGATCGAGATCGCCGCACCACGGGCTTCCTACGCGGCCGGTTTTTCGCCGCGGGCCGCTTTTTTCGGCTTATCGACGATCGCCGCCGCGGTCTCGGTCGTGAGCCCTTGCGGCTCGGCGAGGTCTGGTTCATCGCTCAACTCGGCGGGCTTGGCCTTGCCGAGCGCGATCAGGATCCGGGCGTCGTCGTCCGACACCTCCGCGATCTCGCCGGGGCGCAGCGAGACGCCCGAGGCGCCGCAGCCGCGCGTGACACAAATTCGTTTCATAGTATTTTGCCTCCG
>JBOIDH010000281.1:0-2199 GCA_050740495.1 Gammaproteobacteria bacterium
GTCTTGCACACTTGGCTCCCTCTCCCACAGGGAGAGGGTTGGGGTGAGGGGATCAGAATAATCGACGCATGTGTTTGATTTGATTCCCCTCATCCTAACCTTCTCCCTGAGGGAGAAGGGACTCCCGAGGACTCCCGGACTTGTTGAAGTGGTTCTGTACGACATTGGATGCGTGAGAATCTGCGCTTTTCGGAGACTACGCTCCCGAAAAATGGCCCCTGTCGGGGCAGTTCGTGGCACCGCAACTATCGACAATTTTTTGTCGATGTTGTTTCAGGTAAGCGCCTAGGGATAGGACTGTGCATTACGACGGTCGCTGTGGGGTCCGTTAAGCTTCCGCCGCCATTGCGGGTGTAACGGAGTGCTGCGGCGCATTGTAGCCGAAACCGTCGTCCACGACGCGTTTCATGGGTATTATTGAGGCGCTAGTGAAAATATTTCGCCTGCGGGGCAGGTACCCCGCGGGCGACCAAAGGGGAGAGTTGCACTACTCCCCTTTGGAAACCCCAATGCTGAAGTGCCCGCCGCAAGCGGCGGGGTAAGATTGAATAACACCCACGGGAGGACCTATGACACAAACACCCGCGCGCCGGATCCGCGAGCTGCTCGCTAAACCGGGGATCATCCGTTCGCTCGGAGCGCACGATGTGCTGACGGCCGTGCTCATCGAACAAGCGGGGTTCGAATCGGTTTTCATCGGCGGGTTTGGGACCAGTGCCAGCCTCTATGGTCTGCCCGATCTCAACTTCCTCGGTATGATTGAGATGGCGGACGCCGTACGGCGCATGGCTCAGCGCGTAGCGATTCCCGTGATCGCCGATGGCGACACCGGGCATGGCGATCTGCATAACGTCATGCGCTGCATTAGCGAATTCGAAACCGCCGGCGCCGCGGGGATCATCCTGGAGGACCAGGTGTTTCCGAAGCGTTGCGGCCATTTTGAAGGTAAGCAAGTGATCCCGGCGGAGGAAATGGTGCTTAAATTCAAGGCTGCCGTGCGCGCGCGCAACGATGCGGATTTTCTCTTCATTGCGCGCACCGACGCGCGCGAAGCGAACGGTCTGGACGATGCGATCGATCGCATCAATCGTTACTGCGATGCAGGCGCGGATGTGGCCTTCATCGAGGCCCCCCTGTCCCTCGCCGAACTCGAAACCATCTGCCGGCGGGTCCCTTACCCCAAGTTCGTGAACATGCTCGCCTTCGGGAAGACCCCCATACTCGGCGTGAGGGAGCTGGAGCAAATGGGGTTTAAGATGGTGGTGGCGCCCATCGATTCGGTGCTATTAACCGCGAAGATCATGCGCGAGATGGCGGAGGTCTTCGCGCGCGATGGACACACGCAAGCCCTCGCCGAAAAGATGGTGGGGTTCGACGAAATCAAAAACATCCTGGACGTTCACCGCTTCTTGTCACTCCGTGATGAACTTCAGAGCTGAGCGACAAGGCGCCTTTACATTTCCCGCACCAAGACTGTGCAAGTCGGATTGATGGAGCACAAATGGGGAGCGGAAAGCTTGTGACTGTTTCCTATGAATTTTATATAGCTATTGATTTTTATTATAGAAACATTAATCTAATAGTTCGGCATACGGTATGCTCGATTGACCGCAGGTCGCCGAAATCTATTCTAAGCTAGAACAGGGGAGACCATGAAATCGATAACATCCACCGCGTTTGCAGTTACCTTTGCTTTGCTTTTAGGTATGCACGCCGAACCGCGTGCTGCCGAGGATCCGGAAAAGGAGGCCATGAAGGCTGAGATGGAAGCGCTCAAGGCCCGATTGAACGCACTTGAACAAAAACTAGGAACAAAGGAAGCAGCGGAAGAGGCCGCACCTCCCGTGGCGGAGGCGGTAGCGCCGGCGGTAGAGCTCGCCCCACCGGCCTGGCCGGTAGCAGGCATCTATACGGTGCCAGACACGAAAGACCTCGGCCAGCTCACGGGATTCCCTTGGCTTTCCGGGGTCAAGGTCCGAGGCTGGGTCGATACCAATTATGTCTTCAACTTCAATGAACCGGATCGGGGTACCGTCAACGCCGCCACCGATACCGTCCCAAGCATCACGGCCATCAAAGGCCGCGATGTCAGCATCGAAGGCCGAACCTTTGATATCCATCATAACTCGTTCAACCTCTCCTTGGCGGAACTTGAAATTGAAAAGGTCCCCGAGTTTGGTGGGGTTGGATTCAAGTTCG
>JBOIDH010000281.1:2299-3841 GCA_050740495.1 Gammaproteobacteria bacterium
ATCAAAGGCCGCGATGTCAGCATCGAAGGCCGAACCTTTGATATCCATCATAACTCGTTCAACCTCTCCTTGGCGGAACTTGAAATTGAAAAGGTCCCCGAGTTTGGTGGGGTTGGATTCAAGTTCGACATGGCCTTCGGAGAAACCCAGGACATTATCATCGATACCATCAAAGGGGCGGTGGGGCCAGCTGCGGCGAGTGATTCGGTAACCGACTTCGATAAAACCTTCCAGCATGCGTCCGTAAGCTACCTTGCGCCCCTCGGACGTGGATTGCGCGTCGACGCGGGCAAATTCGTCACCCATATCGGGGGTGAAACGATTGAGACCGTCAAAAACTGGAACTACAGCCACAGTTTCTTTTACAGCTATGGCATTCCCTTTCAGGATACGGGCGTGCACGTAAGCTACCCCTGGACCGATACGTTCTATACCGATTTCTATGTCCTGAATGGTTGGAACGTCACCGATGACAACAACGAAGATAAAACCTTCGGACCCGCTATCGGTTGGATCCCGATGCCGGGGCTCGCGATCTACGCCAACTATCTCGGGGGGCCAGAACAAACAGATAATGATGCGGACTGGCGCCACCTCGTCGATACGCAGGTCTTTGTCGGTCCCTTCGATGGCTGGAACTTTTTGGTTAACTTCGATTACGGTTGGGACGAAAACGAGAGGACTGCGGCCGCAGGCCTCGGCCCCAAGGATGCAGAATGGTGGGGTCTGGCTGGGTATGCCCGCTATAAGGTCACGGACTGGTTTGAGCCCAGCCTCCGGGTCGAATACTACAGCGACAATGATGGCTTCACTACATTCGTTCCCCAGGATCTCTGGGGCGTTACGCTGAGCTTGAACACGCGGATCGGGCTCGGCAAAGGCACCGCCATCTTGTTGCGGCCCGAGGTGCGCTACGACAGATCGGATGCAGCCTTTTTTACGGATGACAGAAACTTTCGCACCAAGGAGCACCAGTGGACACTCGGGGTCGGGGCGGCGTTTTTCTTTTAGGCTCCAGAGACAGAACCTGTCTCCCAAAAAACATAAAAAAGTATATAATTTTGAGATTGTATCTCATAGTTAAGGTGAAGGATGAAATACCCGAGCGACTTGACCGATGCGCAATGGAGGCTGATCAAACATCACTCTTAATCTTGTGGATCGACGTGGCAACAGCAGTAAACACGAACGGAAGGCGATTGTGTATGCGAACCTCTACATCTTAAGGTGTGGCGCACAGTTGAAACGAGTAACGATCCTGGTCGGGGCGCTGGCTGCGACCACGGCGATGGTTTATGGGCAAGAGGAATCGCCGCATGTCGCCACCGGTAGCGTCGCATTGACGACCGACTATCTGTTCCGTGGCATTTCACGGACCGACAACGGCCCCGCGATCCAAGGCAGTCTGGAATATAACTTCACGCCCTGGGGAGTCTATCTTGGTGCGTGGGCATCCAACGTCGACACCCTCACTTCGGAAGGCGAGATCGAGATCGATTGGTACGGCGGGTTTCGAGGTGAATTTGCGACTACGGGCGTCGG
>JBOIDH010000282.1:0-3839 GCA_050740495.1 Gammaproteobacteria bacterium
CGCGTAATCGATTCCCGGCTCGTGGGGGATGGCGATCAGATCCGGCGCAGACGCGAATGCACGGCGTGCCAAGAACGCTTTACGACTTACGAAGCGGCGGAGTTGAACCTGCCGCGCGTTATCAAGTCCGATGGGCGCCGGGAACCCTTTAGAGAGGAGAAGCTTCGCACCGGTCTGCTGCGTGCGCTCGAAAAGCGCCCGGTGCCGAGCGAGCGCGTCGAACATGCCCTCGCCGAGATCAAACGAAGCTTGCGCTCCGGCGGTGAGCGGGAGGTGGCCTCGCGGCTCATCGGGGATCTGGTCATGGCAGAGTTGCGGTCCCTGGACCGCGTCGCCTTCGTGCGCTTCGCCTCCGTGTACCGGAGCTTCCAAGACGTCCAGGCTTTCGTCGACGAGATCGAACGTCTCGGGAAGGACCCCGCGAGTTAGAGCCCCGTGCCTGATTTCTCCGCGGAGGACTATGGGTTCATGGCGCGCGCCTTGTCACTGGCGCGCCGCGGCTTGTGCACAACCCATCCCAATCCCCGGGTTGGCTGTGTCCTTGCGCACCAGGGTCGCATCGTCGGCGAAGGTTGGCATCGGTTCGCGGGCGAACCCCATGCGGAAGTGCTGGCCCTCAACGCCGCGGGAGAACGCGCGCGGGGCGCGACCTGTTATGTCAATCTGGAACCTTGCTGCTACCCTGGTAAAACGCCCGCGTGCACGGAGGCGCTGATTCGAGCCGGCGTCGCGCGCGTCGTCGCCGCGACGCTCGATCCCAATCCGCGGGTCGACGGCCACGGCTTGCTCGCCTTAAAGCAAGCCGGGATACCTGTACAGACCGGCGTGCTGGCGGAGCAGGCGATCGCGCTGAACCGGGGGTTCATCAAACGCATGCAACACGGCCTGCCTTTTGTGAGATCCAAGATCGCGATCAGCATCGATGGCCGAGTCGCGCTCGACTCCGGGGCCAGCCAATGGATCACGTCCGCTCCCGCGCGCGATGACGTGCAGCGTTTAAGGGCGCAAAGCAGCGCCGTCATGACAGGCATCGGCACGGTGCTGGCGGATGATCCCGTGCTCACGGTGCGGAGCCCTTTCCGAGCGGCGGACTTCCGCCCGCCCGTGCGCGTTGTTCTAGACTCCAGGTTGCGGTTTCCGAGGACTGCGAAGATGCTGTCCGAACCGGGCCGCATTTTGGTTCTTACGGGGAACGGCGAGCGGGATAAGTCCGCGACGGGCATTGCCAACGGCGCCGAGATCATCGCGAGCGCAATGCGTGGAGAGCGCCTCGATCTCGAATCGGTACTCAACCATCTCGGAAGACTGGAGCTCAATGAGATCCTGGTCGAAGCGGGGCCCATCCTCAACGGCGCCTTACTGCAAGCCCGTCTCGTCGATGAGATCGTTATCTATATCGCCCCCAAGCTGATGGGAAGTGAAGCGCTGCCGATGGCGCGCCTCGACACGATCGCAACGATGGCGGAATGCATCGAACTGTCGATCCTCGACACCCGCGCCATAGGACCCGATGTGCGGGTGACAGCGCGGGTAAACTATCGCCACAAGCTCTGAGTTTCGAGCCATCATCGTCCCCATGTTTACAGGAATCATCCAAGCGCTAGGACACGTCATTGCGTTGCAGTCCGATCACGGGACCGCCCGGCTCGCGCTCGATCCGGGGAGCCTCGACCTGAGCGGCCTCCAAAGCAGTGATAGCCTGGCGGTGAACGGGTGCTGCCTCACGGTGCTCAGCAATCGTGATCGCCGTATCGACATGGACTTATCGCCAGAGACACTCGCTCGAACGACGCTAGGCCAGCTCCGGCCAGGCGCCCGGGTTAACCTAGAGAAAGCCCTCGCCCTGGGCGGGCTCCTCGGCGGCCACATCGTGACCGGTCATGTGGATGGCACGGGCGCGATTACGGATCGCATTCAGGATGGATCCACGGTTCGGCTTAGAATCGGCATACCGGAAGCGTTAGCGAAATACCTGAGCCGCAAGGGTTCCGTTGCCGTGGACGGCGTGAGCCTCACCGTCAACGATGCCGCGGGCGCCGCATTCGATGTTATGCTTATTCCGCATACGCTCCAGGCGACCATTGCCGCCGGCTATCGCCGCGGGATGGCCGTTAATATCGAAGTCGACCTCATTGCGCGTTATGTCGAACGCCTCATGACCTACACTTCCGTTCAATAGGCGTAACCTGAACCGCCGGCGGTTTGGAACGCGCCGCGCTCTTGGATCACCGATGCCGATACAAACCACTGAACAGATCATCGACGAAATCCGCCACGGCAAAATGGTCATCATCATGGACGACGAGGACCGTGAGAACGAAGGCGATTTCTTGATCGCGGCCAGTTGCGTGCGGGCCGAGGACATCAATTTCATGGCGCGCCATGGGCGCGGACTCATCTGCTTGACACTCACCAAGGAGCGTTGCCAACAGCTCAATCTTCCTCTGATGGTGCGCGATACCTACTACCGCCACACCACCAATTTCACGATATCTATCGAAGCCGCCCGCGGCGTGACCACAGGGATCTCGGCCGCGGATCGTGCCTTGACAATACGCACCGCCGTGGCGCCGGACGCCAAACCCGACGATCTCGTTCAACCCGGCCATGTGCTGCCACTCATGGCCCAATCCGGTAGCGTTTTGACCCGCGCCGGGCATACGGAGGCCGGTTGCGATCTCGCCCGTCTCGCGGGTTTCGAGCCCGCCGCGGTGATCGTTGAGATTCTAAAAGACGACGGCACGATGGCCCGGCGGCCCGATCTTGAACTGATTGCCGAGCAGCACGGCTTGAAGCTCGGAACCATCTCCGATCTCATCCGTTTCCGTATGCAACACGAGAAGACCGTCGATCGGGTCGCCGAGAGCGCGTTGACAACCGAGTTCGGAGAATTTCGGCTCGTAGCCTTTCAAGACCAAATCGGCAAGAACCTGCACTTCGCACTGGTCAAAGACCCCATCGACGCACAGCAACCGGCGCTAGTTCGTGTGCATATCAACAATCCGCTTTGTGATTTGACCGGGAGCCTGCGGGAGGAATGTGGCTGGCGCTTGCGCGACGTGCTCACGCGCCTCGCGCGGGAATCGAGCGGTGTCGTCGTCATCCTCTGCAACCAAATCGAGGCGGCGGATCTCATCCGCCAGATCGATAGCTTCGAGAACAAAAGCGCGGCCGAATCACGCGGAACCCGCCACAAGCCGGAAAATCTACGCACGATCGGCCTGGGGGCACAGATCCTCGCGGACCTCGGCGTACGCAAGATGCGGGTCCTGAGTGCGCCTAAACGCATCCACTCGCTCTCCGGTTTCGGCTTGGAAGTCGTAGAATACGTGAATTAATGATTCGGGCGGGTACACGTTATGGGTGACATCATCACCATCGCCGGCCAGGCGTTTTTGGATCCGCCGGCGCGATTCGGGATCATCGCGAGCCGATTTAACGCCTTTATCGTTGAAAAACTGGTAAGCGGATGCGTGGAGACGTTGCGCCGCCACGGGGTTCCAGAGCGCGATATCACCCTCGTGAACGTCCCCGGCGCATGGGAGACGCCGCTCATTGCCAAAACCATGGCAGGAAGCGCTAAGTTCGATGCGATCATTGCGCTAGGCGCCATCATCCGCGGAGCCACGGCTCATTTCGAGCACATCGCCGCGGGCTGCGCCAACGGGCTGGCCGAGGTCAGCCTAGGCTCGAGTATTCCGGTCGTGTTCGCCGTTTTGACGGTAGAAACGGTCGAGCAGGCTATCGAGCGGGCCGGCGGCAAGGCGGGGAACCGCGGGGCCGATGCCGCGCTGACCGCGATCGAAATGATCTCGCTCATGCGTAGATTACGCGGATGA
>JBOIDH010000283.1:0-3837 GCA_050740495.1 Gammaproteobacteria bacterium
GAGATCCTCGCGCGGCTGGAGAGGGACTTTGCGGCGCCGACCGTCGATGCCGAGGCGCGCGCGAAGGAATTGAAGACCTTTACCGGCGGTCTTCCCAGGGTCGAGCACGCCCGAGTCAGCCGCTACAAGCCCCAAGGCCGGGCGTGATCGTCGTCGACAGCAATGTCATTGCCTACTGCTGGGTGAACGGTCGGTTCACGGCGCTCGCCCAGAGCGTGCGCGTGACGGATCCGGAGTGGCACGTCCCGATCCTCTGGCGCTCGGAAATGCGCAGTATTTTGACCGGCTACCTCCGGGACGGCAGCCTCACCGGTGCGCGGATAGCGCGGATCATGGAAGCGGCCGAAGGCGCACTCGCCGGCATCTTGACATCAGGTCTCAAAGACATCATGATGCTCACATGAGAACGACCTTAACCTTGGAGCCCGACGTGGCCAGGCGTCTGGAAACCGAAATGCGGCGGTCCGGCAAGACGCTGAAGGCTATGGTGAACGAGGCCCTGCGACTCGGCCTGGGCCTCCGGGGGAAGCCCGCCAAGGCCTCGCGCTTCGAGGTGCAGCCCCATGCCTTCGGCTTCAAGCCCGGCGTCGATCTGGATCGCCTGAACCAGCTCGATGACGAGCTGGACGCGGAGGACGTGGCGAGAAAACTGCGCCGGTGATCCTCCCCGACGTCAATCTCCTGGTCCACGCCTACAACTCCGAGTCGCCGACTCACGCTAAGGCTCGCGCGTGGTGGGAGGATCTCCTGAACGGGACCCGGCCCGTCGGATTGGCCTGGGTGGCGATGCTCGGTTTCCTGCGAATCACGACCCACCGCCAGATCCTCACTCAACCCTGGCCGGTAGCCATAGCCTGCGCGACCATGCAGAGCTGGCTCGACCGCCCCTACGTGGGCGTCCTCCACCCGGGCGAGCGCCATGCCGGGATCCTCTTCGGACTCCTCGGCACGCTCGGTACGGGCGGAAACCTGACCACGGACGCGCACCTGGCCGCCCTGGCCATCGAGTACCAGTGCGAGCTTCATTCCTCCGACGCGGACTTCCGTCGCTTTGTTGGCCTGCGTTGGGCCAATCCCCTGGACTGAGACGGGCGGCTACCGGCGCGTCGACAGTGGCGGGCCATGTCCGCCTTGCAGTCCTATGAATGGCCGGGTAACGTCCGTGAGCTACAGCATGTCATCGAATGGGCGGTGATCCTCACCCGCGCGGCCGCGCGCGCCTTCGAAGAGGAGTCATTAGCCTCGACGCCAGCGGACGAGCTGCATACGCTCGACGAGACCTTGGAAGACGCCGAGCGGGCGCATATCCAGAAGGCCCTGGAGATGGTCGGCTGGCGGGTGAGCGAGCCCCGCGGACCGGCGAAGGTGCTGATCGAGCGCGGCGGCGGTGGGCGCAGCCACCTCGGCGGCCTCCGCGCCAAGCTATACGACCTATAACTACTACAATACGCTGCCTTGTAACGCAGCGACGGTGGTCGCGGGCGGTGTGACCTACTATCAATGCGGAGCCACTTGGTATAGCCAGGCCTATTCGGGCAGCAGCGTGACCTATGTCGTCGTGTCCCCGCCGCACGGGTACTGAGTATCGAACCGGCTTCGGCGAGGCCGCTTCGATGTGACGGTTCCGCGTCGGGTGGCGTTCTAAAGAATAATAACCGTTCGCGAAACCTCGGGAACAATGGCATGAAACGAAGAATAACCTATGGACTTCCTGCGCTCCTGGCTGTGCACTTGGGTCTTGCCGGAACCGTGGCCGCCGGCGAGCTCGGGCATTATCAGGCGGGTCTCTTGAACACTCGGGATTTCGCTGTCCCGGAGCCCGGCTTTTACACCGCGCTCTACACCTTTCAATACCGCACCGACACCTTGAAGAACCGCAATGGTGATGAGATCGGCACACTCTCGCGCACCGGACCGTTGGGGGGCACGACCACTTTTGACCTGGACGCGGATGTGGACATCTTTGCCATCTCCCCGTTGTTTCTCTGGGTAAGCCCCTGGGAGATCCTCGGTGCCCGTTATGCGGCCGCCATCGCGCCCAGTTTTGCGGACGCATCCTTGAGCGTGGCACGTTCGGGCAGGTTCTTTCAAGGGGGTTTCACGCGGGGACTCGAAGCCGATACCGGACTCGGCGTCGGCGATCTGTTTGTACAGCCAGTGATGCTCGGCTGGAGCGGCAAGCACTACGACGTGTTGGCGGCCTATGGCTTCTATGCGCCGACCGGCGAGGAGAATATTGGCCTCGATTTCTGGACCCATCAGTTACAGCTAGCCGGGACCTGGTACCCGTTCGATGACAAAGGCACGGCCGTCATGGTGGCGAGCACTTATGAGATCCACCATGAGAAGGAAGACCAGGACCTCACCCCGGGAAGCCGGTTCACCCTCAATTGGGGCATCAGTCAATACCTTCCGCTGAACCCGGGCAATGCACCGCCGGGCGCGGTCGAAGCAACTGGGCGGATACCCGAAACGTCTACGAGGACCGCGACGATATCACTGGCGCTCGGGCAAACTACCGCTATCGCGTTATATTGAATTGACGGCGGGAGGACGCTAACATTTGATTTTGCGGTGCGACATGGGAAGCGAAGCCCGAGCAAACAGTCAGGGCTGAGAACCTGTATGCGCCGACGCTCGGAGATTCAGGGTCTCATTTAATCATCCGGGCGCACTGCTCCGTCCAAGGAACGATACCCGATCGTGTCAGGCGTTGCCGGAGATCGCCCGGGAGGCCACCGGATTGTCCTGAGTCTGATTCGGGCTTGAGAATGCGTTAGGTACACGCCCCCTTCGTATCGAGGAACAATAGATTGATGCAGACTAAGCCAGTGGTTCGGCTCATGCCAATGGCATTAATCCCTTGGTCAGGGATCGCTTGGGCGGATTTTACGCTCAACATGCCGCAGGGCGTGACGCCGATCTCGCATACGGTCTATGACCTGCACATGCTGATCCTCGGGATGTGCGTCGTGATCGCGGCCTTGCTCTATGGCTTTATGTTTTACTCCATCTTCGCGCACCGGAAATCCAGGGGCGCGGTGGCGGTGCAGTTCCACGAAAACACCCTGGTAGAGGTGCTGTGGACCGTAGTCCCATTCCTGATCCTCGTGCTGATGGCGGCACCCGCAACCAAGGCGATGATCGCGATGTACGACACCTCGGAAGCGGAGGTCACGATTAAAGTGACGGGTTACCAGTGGAAGTGGCAGTATGAGTACCTTGAGGACAGGATCAAATTCGTCAGTAACTTGAAAACCCCAAGCGAGCAGATCTACAAGGGCGAAGCGAAGGGAGAGCATTATCTGCAGGAGGTGGATAACCCGCTGGTGTTACCGGTGGGCAAAAAGGTACGATTTCTAATCACGGCCGCGGATGTGCTGCACGCCTGGTGGGTTCCCGACTTCGGCTGGAAACAAGACGCGACGCCGGGGTTTATAAATGAAGGCTGGGTGAGGATCGAAAAACCCGGCACCTATCGCGGCCAATGCGCCGAGCTATGCGGCCGCGGACACGCCTTCATGCCGATTGTCGTCGAGGCCAAGAGCGAGCATGACTATACGCGATGGATTAGCGGGCAAAAGGCGCTCCTGGCCGCTGCGCAGGATGCCGCGGGCAAGACCAACGCGACCGGCAAGCTCGTTCAACCGGCGCGCACCAGGCAATGACCTGCAGTCTGTATGGATAATGTGCGTTTGAGTGATTTCGTCGCGACCGTTTGGGCTCAATCGGTGGTTCCCGAGATCACCGAATACATCCGTATCCCCAATAAATCCCCGGCCTTTGACGCCGATTGGCAAGCCCACGGGTATATGGACGAGGCCGTGGCCCAGTTTG
>JBOIDH010000284.1:0-3835 GCA_050740495.1 Gammaproteobacteria bacterium
ACATAACGCTCATACATTGCGTGTGCGATCTCGTGGATAGGCAATTACTCGGACAGGAGAACTGGCATGATGGGTAGGAGCACAATAAAAAAAGAAACGTGCTGCGGCTTGGCACTGCTATGGATACTCTCGGGTTGCGGACCCGTCATCGTGGGCGGCGTGGCGGGAGGCGCCGTCGTGGCCCATGACACCCGCACGACTGGCACATTCGTCGAGGATGAAGCTATCGAATTGAAAATCTCTAACTCCGTGTATAAGAATGCCGATCTCAATTCCAACTCGCACATCAACGCAACGAGCTACAACAACATCGTGCTCCTCACGGGCGAAGCGGCGACGGAAGATCTTCGGCAACGCATTCTTGATCTCGCCACCGGTACCGAGAAGGTCCGGCATGTTCACGACTACATCCGTGTCGGACGCATCAGTTCGCTTGCCGCGCGTAGCAACGACACCTGGCTAACGACACAGGTCAAAACACAGCATCTTAGAATCAAGGGCTTCGATCCTACGCGCGTCAAAGTGGTGACAGAAAGCGGCGTGGTTTATCTCATGGGTCTTTTAAACCATAAGGAGGGCGCCGCGGTCGCCGAGTTGACCCGCCGCATCGGAGGCGTGCGGAAAGTCGTCAAGCTATTCGAATATAGCGACGCGCCCTAGCAGAGAGCGACTCCGCGGCGGGGCACGCGTGTTTCGCCTGGTTATTTGATCAACTTGAGGACGGGTTTCCGCGGCGCAGGACGATTCGCCGTATCCGGTTCGGGGGCAAACACCATGCCCTTGCCGTTTTCCTTGGAATAGATGGCTTCGACCGCGGTGAGCGGAACGAGGATCCCGTAAGCCGTTCCGCCAAACCGTCCGCTGAATTCAATCGACGTATTGTCGATTTTCAAACCGTGTACGGCGGCAGGCGAAATATTGAGTATGATTCTGCCATTTTTCACATACGGCGGAGGAACCACCACCCCGGGGCGGGTCGTATCCACGATCAGATGCGGGGTTAGCCGGTTATCAACGATCCAGGCGTAAAATGCGCGCAGCAAATACGGACGCGTAGAACTTAGTTTCTCCATTTCTAATGGCCCTGCGAAGTCATCGGAGACTTCGCCGGCTTTCGTCGCGCAAACAACTGCATTGCCGTTTCGCGGCACCCACACAACAAGCGTTGCTATAATACCTTGAAACTGCCGTCTTGTATCCTGCGAGGTATCCGGTATAAAAACCGGGTCTTCAAGAAACGGTCGGCTTATCCCGACGCGAGAGCAGTGTTTTTAAACGCTACCACGCCGATCATGTTACCGCCGGGCACGCCGACCCGGCTGCGACGGCTTTCTCGGGCGATCAAGGACCACAGGGGCCGGTAGATCTATGCGGACAGGAGGATTGACACACGACTTTAAAAATCGTGCTAAAGGAATGTCTATGGCCCAGGGACCGGCACTGGGCGGTCCGGTAATCTCCTCGCTTTCCTTCAAAGACAACCTGTCAAGGCGTTATGGTGAACGCATTTGCCGTAGTCGCCCGGTGAAAGCGCCGTGGCGTCGATGGACTGCCCTGCGAGTCGGCTGCCGTAGGTGTCGCCCCAACTCACCGGTGTCGCTGAAGAGCTGGGGCGCGCGCTAATACTGCGATAACTTCATTGGCATCGCGCAATGGCCCGCTATTACTGCACCCTGAAAGCGTCGGGCAAGACCGCGCTGCCGGCGCGCAGATCCCACACCGGATCACGCCCAAGTTTTCTCTTTGACGGTACCGTGACGGTCGCCGTGATGGTGTCGATCGTATCGGTATCTTGAGTCAATACGACGTTACTCGCAACGGGACGCGCGCCGCTCCCTTTCTCGAAGCTCACCGCCATGCCTTGGGTGAATCCGAAACCGGTAATCGCCGCTTGCACGGTCGTGCTCATTTGCGCCGAGTTGGGCGTAATCGATTGCACCGCGCCACAACTACCGCTGCTGTCGAGGGCCGTTACACTAGAGCCCTGGATATCCAGCAGCACACAGGACACGTTGTCGTTCTCGTCGGTCTCGAGAAGCAGCTTCGTCGGATCGACCTCGATCTTGAGCTGATAGATCCCATCGGGGTTGCCCGTGAAATCGATGTCCTGCCCCGAAAGCCAGTATCCGTAGGTGTCGCCCCAGCCTACCGACATGCCCTGATAATCCCTGTCGCAGGTGCTGTAGACCGCTTGGGTCGGCGCGCCCGGCAACGACCCGTTGATCTTGTCTGTGTCCAAGACGCAGAAGGTCGTCTTGCTGCCCGTGCGTTGGGAACCGCCGGGGGCATCGATGGGTTGGAGTGTGTAGAGGGCGTAGTCGTCAAAGTGGAAATGGCTATGCGCCGGGTGCCACTGCATCCAGCCGGCAAAATGATCGAAATGCGTCCCGTCGCTCAAATAGACGCGCTGGTAGACTTGTTCCTTGCCAGAGCCCGTATCGACCGGGCCGGCGACCAATTCCAGCGGGCCAAGACCACTGTTCCAGCTCGTGGTGCTGAAGTTCAGCCGGGCGCCGCCGGGGACCTGGAAACTGGGCACGAGTGCAATATCCTGTGCGGGCCGTGGCCGGAGATTCGGCAGCAGGTCGGCAACCTGGGCAGGGGCCTTGGGCGCGAACACGACAGCGCTCGCCATCATTGAACCAAACAAAACGGTACGAATTTGAAACATCCTTTTAGTCATGGCCACGGTCCTCCTTACCATTCTCTAATGTTTTTCAAGCGCAGCACGAGATTTCGTCACCTGAAGGACACGGGAAGGGACCGCTTGCGGGCATCGGTCTAAACCTCCGCCCGCGAGTGGTCGCATGTTCCACGTTACCTAAACCGTTGGCTAGTCTTCCGTGCAGGGCGTTAGGTCCCCAGTCTCGAAACAAGCGTCCAGGAACTCCGCGGCAGACTCACGTATAGCACCGCTTCCTGGACCCTTGGCCTCGAGGCTACTGCTGAGGGCGTCGCAAGTAGGGTTGTCGGTATCATTGCAGCAGATATCGACCCATACCTCAGGGTGATTCTTCCAATAGCCGGGGCTACATTCTGCCCGGTCCTTCGGCGGGGATTTCACCCCAGCAAAGGCGGAACCGGCCGCGAGAGTCAGGCCGAGGCCCAGTGCGACGGCCACCAGTGATGTGCTTGCTAACTTGATCATGAATACTTCTCCTTGTAATTGGTCCAAATGATTGTCTGTACCCGTGGGCCTCCGGTATATGGCCCGGCGCCCGCGAGTTCCCTGTTCCGGCCAACGTTGGCCAACGGTCCTTGTTCCGGCGCGCTTCCAAAAGTCGTGCGCCCACACTGCCGCTGGCCGCATGAAATCTTTGACCGCGAGACGCACGGTGCCAGAATCGGAATCGTGATGCTATTCCACAAAAGGGGTAGGGACTTACGGATCCCGCTTGACCAGCGTCCGGGCCTGGACGCGGGGGCAGGTAGGGCGACGGGCGTGGACGCCGCCTCACTGAGGGTGAGACGGGACGCCGCCGCCTGGGAGGAGCAGGCCGCCGGCGTTGACGGCCTTGGATGCGAAGCGCCTAGCTACTCACTACTTGTCGGAGCTCTGGCACCGTCGTCTCGAGGTAATCGGAAAACTCGACCAGGGTCAGCTTGGCGTCCTTTTTACCTTTAAACGGAGCATCACCAACCTCCAGGACCGTGTCGATCGGCCGTACGCGCGGCGGCGGCTGCAAGAGCTTCTTGCCGCGATATCCCTGCCGATAGCTTTCTGACCCTCTTTGAGGGCTTCGAGGTCCTGGCGCAATGCGTTTATCCCATCCACCGAGGGCGTTTCGTCCGCGCGGACGGTTCCACAGAGCATCAGGCCCAGGAACAGAGGAAG
>JBOIDH010000285.1:0-3827 GCA_050740495.1 Gammaproteobacteria bacterium
TAGAGCGCAGGGTGCTCTTTAGATAGGCGTTCCGGCTGTTCGAAGAAGGACTCTGTGGCCACGGCGAAGAACTCGCCGGCGTCCTCGGCGCCGTAGTGGGCCATGACCGTCGCCTCCCCGCGCGACGCCTTGTCGCGCAGGGTCCGGAACTCACTGCCCAGCACTTCCGCCCACATCCGGTAACGCGCTACGCTGTCGAGCACCGGCGTCCCGTCTGCGACCCCGTCCTCCTGGTCCAGTTGGTGGGCGAACTCATGGAGGACGACGTTCTCACCCTCAAGGCGATCCCCTGCATCACCCTCCACTTCGTCCCAGGCGATGATCACCCGGCCCACCTCCCAGGACTCCCCGATACGAGGCTCACGGCGAGTCGTACAGACCCCCGCCTCGTCTACCAGTTCGCGGTTGACGATGAAGGCCGAAGGGTAGACCAGGATCGATTGGAGCTTTCCATAGTAATCGGTCTTGCGGTTCAGTATGAGAAGACAGGCCTGCGCGGCGATGAGCACCCGTATCGCTTCACCGATCTCCAACCCACCACAGCCGTAGAAGCGCTTCTCGGCGAGGAAGACCGGAATATGCCGCCGCAGTTCTTGCCTCAAGAGCTCAGGCATCCGCGGGTAGAAGCGCAGCCGTTCGAACAGGATTCTCTCCCACTCCACGGGAAAAGGGGTCCGTTGCAGGCGCTGGCGGCGCCGAGTCTTGAGCACCGGCTGGCCGAGCAGGAGGGTGGCCAACAGTGCGCCCATGAGGTAAAGTGGGATCAGCGGTTCCATACCGGGACCGTGAATGACAGCGGCTTAGCGTTGCTCCGCTCAGTGCACCTCCACCTCCACGCGCCCCCTATCAAGAGCAGCACCGCGATGGCCATCACCTCTTTGCGCATGCCATGAGTTTAGCGCAGGGCGCCGCCCCCTGACGACTCGATGGAAGGACGGACCGCCGGTCTCGCTGGTTTCGCCGCGGTCCAACCGACGGGCCTTCTCGATGCGCTGGGCGAGCGCACGAACCTGAAGGAGGTCGGTGCTGTATACCGGCCCTGCTCCTCCGGCCCTATACTCTGCTGCTGAGTTCATTCGCATAGGTATGGAGGGACGGCATGACCACACGCATCGAACGTATTGAGTTCCCCGGATCGCGCGGGGCTATCCTGGCGGCGCGGCTCGATGTTCCCGCCGGCGAGCCGGCCGCATACGCGCTATTTGCGGACTGCTTCACTTGTTCCAAGGACTCGCTCGCGGCGAGCCGCATCAGCGCGGCACTGGCCGAGCGCGGCATAGCGGTGCTGCGTTTCGACTTTACCGGCCTCGGTGGGAGTGGAGGCGATTTCGCCAGCACTGACTTCTCCTCCAACGTGGAGGACTTGCTTGCTGCAGCGGACTTCCTGCGCGCCACCCGCCGTGCGCCTAGGCTCGTGATCGGCCACAGCCTCGGCGGTGCGGCGGTGCTCGCGGCTGCGGGACGGATCCCCGAAGCTGCGGCTATCGCCACCATCAACGCTCCGGCCGATCCAACGCACGTATCCCATCTCTTCGGGGACGCGGTGGCGGCAATCGAGCGTGATGGCCAGGCGGAGGTAATGCTCGCCGGTCGCAGCTTTCGCATCCGTCGCGAGTTTCTCGACGACATCGCCCGCCAGCGTCTCGACGACGCCATCGCTTCGATGCGCAAGCCACTACTGATCTTCCACGGCCCCAACGATGAAATCGTCGCCATCGACAATGCTGCGCAGATCTTCGCTAAGGCGCGTCATCCGAAGAGCTTCGTCTCGCTGGACACCGCCGATCACCTGCTGACTCGGCGTGAGGACGCCGCCTACGTTGCCGGTGTGCTGGCGGCGTGGGCGACGCGCTACGTCGGTAACGCCGAGCCATCGGCAAGTCTGGCTGAGATCCCGCCGGGTATGGTTGTCGTCGAGGAGACCGGCGCGGGCCGGTTCGCCGAACGGGTGCGGGTCGGCCGTCACGCGCTGACCGCCGACGAACCGCTCGCGGCCGGCGGCACCGACACCGGCCCCGGCCCCTACGACTACTTGCTCGCCGGGCTGGGAACCTGCACGGCCATGACGCTGCGCATGTACGCCGACCGTAAGCAATGGCCTCTTGGCCGAATCTCGGTACGCCTGGCGCACAACAAGATCTATGCTACCGACTGTGAGGAATGCGAGACCCGAGAGGGAACGATAGATCGGATCGAGCGGACCGTTGAAGTCACGGGACCGCTGGCCGAGGAGCAGCGATCGAAGCTGCTCGAGATCGCCGAGAAGTGTCCTGTTCACAGGACGCTTACCTCGGAGATCGACATCCGGACACGCCTGACCTGAGCGAGTAGATGAAGGACGTCCGTTCCAGCCCCCATCCCTTCAACCCGTCGGCTCGGTCGCAGCCTCGTACAACTCGTCTACGTCTAACCCCGCGCCGATCGACGCGAGGCGGGCCACCTCTCCGCTCTGTGCGGTTTGACAGGTCCAGGTCGCTTCTCGATCTCTCGCAAAGACCTCGATGCGGCGCTCGCGAGGCGGGACGAGCACGTACTCGGTGAGCGAGGACAGGGTCTTATAGTGTTCGAACTTATCGCCTCGATCGTAGTCCTCGGTGCTTTGGCTCAGCACCTCGACGATGAGCGTCGGGTTCGTCACCGCGTTCCAGTCGTCGGGGTCGCGCTGCCAGGGACCACAGATGATGGTCACATCCGGATAGGTGGCGAGGCCGGTCTCGGGCACGCGTACCCGCAGATCGGCGTCGTGGGTACGGCAGGGTGACCCGCGCAGTTGGGGGAACAGAAGACCGATGACGGCCGCCGCGAGCGCCGCGTGCTCGGGCGTGCCGCCCGCCATCGCATAGATCTGGCCGTCCAGGTACTCGTGCTTGACGTTGCTCGACGCCTCGAGCGCCAGATACTCTGCCCAGGTATAGCGGGTCCGATGCAGGGGGGAAGACATCATTGTGCAGTATCGCACCGGGCGCTGGGCGTTTCCACCGACGAATGACGGGCACATTCACAAGAGCGAAGGATTATCGTTGCAGAATTAACTGTTACGTCAATCTCATAATGCCTGAGATCGACATAAGTTTAACAGAAAAAATTCCTATACCCTTGACACCCCCACAGATTCAACACTACGCTTCTCGTCCACGAAAAGCGGTGTTTAAAATTCCTATATCCGGATGTTCAAGCTCGGGATCTGGATCCAGCCTTTGATCCACCTCCTGCAAGACGTGCTACCCGGCTACGACATCCTGCAGATAGAAACCACCCCACGAGCCTCGCGCGCTTCGTGTCGGCGAGTGAATCCCGTCGCGAGGGGGAACAAGTGAAGATCTCGTACGTCGTCACGCGTTCGGACCAGATGAGTGGTCCGCAAACCTACATTAGAGACCTCGCCGTGGCGCTGGCGCAGTGCGGGCACGAGGTGACCCTGCTGGCCGGAGGAGCCGGGCCGTTCTTCGACGATATGAACAGGCGCGGCATACTCTCGCAGGCGCTGAAGCATATGGTTGCCCCAATTCGGCCCATCGGGGATGCGCGGGCGCTGGTCGAGCTCGTGACAGTCCTGCGGCGGATCCGTCCCGATCTTCTTTCAACGAACTCCACAAAAGCAGGTGTCTTGGGGCGGCTTGCCGCTCGCATGGTGGGGATTCCAGCGATTCACACGGCGCACGGGTGGGCGTTTACCGAAGCAATCGCCGCATCCAATGCTTACTTCTACCGCATCGTCGAAAGAACTGTGGCGCCATTGGCTACGAGGATCATCACGGTGTGTGACTACGATCGTCAGCTCGCGATTCGCGGCCGGATCGCTCCCTCTTCGAAGTTCGTGACGGTGC
>JBOIDH010000286.1:0-3797 GCA_050740495.1 Gammaproteobacteria bacterium
CCCCATGGCGAGGCCCTTAAGAATCGAATACGAAGGGGCGGTGTATCACATCACCTCGCGTGGCGACAGGCGGGAGCCGATGGCCTTGGATGATGTTGATCGGTCGGCGTTTATGGAGGTGCTGGCGCAGGCGCTAAAGCGTTTTGACGCGCACGCGTGGGCGTATTGCTTGATGGGCAACCACTACCACCTGGTGCTGCATACTCGCCGAGCCAACCTCTCGCGCCTGATGCGGCACGTCAATGGTGTCTACACGCAAACGTTTAACCGGCGCCACGGCCTCGCAGGGCATCTGTTTCAAGGCCGCTTCAAAGCCATCCTGGTCGATGCCGACAGCTACCTGTTAGAAGTCTGCCGCTACGTTGACCTTAACCCCGTGCGCTCCCACCTGGTCAAACACCCGCACGCCTACGCATGGAGCAGCTACCGAGCCCACACCGGGCAAGCGGTGCGCCCGCCGTGGTTGGACAGCAAGCCGCTGTACGCGCAACTCGCTCCAAAAAAGACCCAAGCGACCGCTGCCAGAAAATATGCCGAGTTCGTGGCGCAAGGCGCGGGCGTCCATCTGTGGGACGACCACCTCCGGCAGCAGATATTCTTGGGCGGCGACAAATTTATCGAGCGCATGCAGCGGCTGGCAGGCTTATCCGGCCACGATAAGCCGCGCGATCAGGTGAATAAAGCCCAGCAGCGCCGCCCAGCGAGAGCGAAACCGCTCAGTAGCTACGCGCTGCTGGGGGCCAGCAGAGCCGAGCGCGATAGGCGCATCGCCTTGGCGTTTACGGAGGGTGGATACACTCAAACGATGATTGCCACGGCCTTCGGCGTGTCGTCTTCTACGGTTAGCCGTGTGATCAAAGGGATGGAGTGAAAGATGGGAGACTTGACCCCTATTCTTCCCGGTACGCTCGGTATCGCCGCACTCGGCATTTTCGTTTTGGCGTATGGGCTCGTCGTCATGGAGGAAATCATCGGGCTGCGTAAGTCCAAGCCGGTTATCGTCGCGGCGGGGGCCATCTGGCTGCTCGTGGCGATCGCCTACGCGGATGCCGGCAGAGCGGCGGAAGCTGCGCAGGCCGTTCGCCATAATCTTCTGGAGTTCGCCGAGCTGATGCTGTTTTTGCTGTCGGCGATGACCTATGTCAATACCCTGGAGGAGCGCAATATCTTCGAGGCCTTGCGGTCGTGGCTGGCCGGGGCGGGATTTTCCTTGCGGGCGGTGTTCTGGCTAACCGGGCTCCTGGCATTTTTTATTTCCCCGATCGCCGATAACCTTACGACAGCGCTGGTCATGGGCGCGGTGGTACTGGCCGTTGGCGCGGGTCAGCCTGGATTCGTCGCCGCGGCTTGCATCAATATCGTCGTGGCGGCCAACGCTGGCGGGGCGTTTAGCCCCTTCGGCGACATCACCACGCTGATGGTGTGGCAAAAAGGCGCGGTCGCGTTCGGAGATTTTTTCGCCTTGTTCCTACCGGCGGCGGTCAATTGGCTGGTCCCGGCCGCGATCATCTCCTTATCGGTCCGCGCCGGACGGCCCGCCGCGCTGCGCGAGCTTGTCCCGGTCAAACCGGGAGGGTATGTCGTTATCGTCTTGTTCATAGCGACCATCGCGATGACGGTCGCGTTATACCATTTCGCCCATCTGCCACCGTTTCTCGGCATGATGACGGGGCTTGGGCTGCTTCAGATCTACGGGTATGTCATTCGCCGCACCGAATTACGGTGGTGGACTCCGTTGCCCGAGTTTGATTCGGAAGTCTTGAACGTTCGCGATTATTACAAGCCCGCGGCCAAGCCCTTCGATATCTTCATCAGCATGAAGCGCATCGAATGGGATACCTTGATGTTTTTTTACGGCGTGATGTTGTGCGTCGGCGGCCTCGGCGCGTTCGGGTATCTGGCGCTCGTGTCGCAGACGCTTTACCTGGATCTCGGGCCCACCGCGGCGAATATCCTCGTGGGCGTGGCTTCCGCGGTGCTCGACAATATTCCGGTCATGTTCGCGGTACTAACGATGAACCCCGAGATGTCGCTCGGCCAGTGGCTGCTCGTCACCCTGACCGCCGGGGTGGGCGGGTCGTTATTGTCGATCGGCTCGGCGGCGGGGGTAGCGCTTATGGGACAGGCGCGTGAAGTCTATACGTTCTTTGCCCATCTCAAGTGGACGTGGGCCGTGGCGCTCGGGTATGCCGCCAGCATCGCGGTGCATTTCGCGTGGAACGCGCATACGTTCTAATTTTGATCATCTCCCGCTATCATCCGCGGCGACGACATCAAACATAAGGCACAATGGCAAACTGGTTATCCAAGCAACGAACTATTGCGCGCCCGAACTTCAATCGCTGGCTGGTGCCGCCCGCCGCGCTGGCGATCCACCTGTCCATCGGGATGGCCTACGGGTTCAGCGTGTTCTGGATCCCGCTCGAACATGCGGTCGGGATAGCGGAGCCGGTCCCCTGCGACACGGATACGGCCGATGGGACCATAGACACCTGGCGCGCAATTCTGGGCTATAGCGACTCGGGGCCTTGCGATTGGCAACGCAGTGCGCTCGGTTGGCTCTATACGCTGTTCTTCGTGTTCCTAGGATCATCGGCCGCGGTCTTCGGGCAATGGGTGGAACGCGAAGGCCCGCGCAAGGCCGGCGTCTGCGCGGCCTGGTGCTGGGCCGGAGGGTTCCTGATCTCCGCGGCGGGTGTGTACTGGCATCACATCTGGTTATTGTGGCTCGGATCGGGGGTGATCGGCGGGATCGGCTTGGGCCTGGGATACATCTCGCCGGTGTCGACATTGATCAAATGGTTTCCGGACCGCCGCGGCATGGCCACGGGCATGGCGATCATGGGCTTCGGAGGCGGGGCAATGATCGGGGCGCCGCTCGCCGATCTACTGATGAAGTATTACGCGGGGCCCGATTCGGTCGGCGTGTGGGAAACCTTCGTGACGCTGAGCGCGATTTATTTTGTCGCCATGATGGGTGGGGCCTTCGGGTACCGCGTGCCGCCGCTAGGATGGGCGCCGCCGGGCTGGCAGCCGAACCCTAACCGCAAGATACTGCAAGGTGTGCTATACGGCCGATCTGTAGTGGCGCCGCCGGGCTGGCAGCCGAACCCTAACCGTAATGGCATGATCACGACCGGGCATGTGCACCTCAACATGGCGCATAAAACGCCTCATTTTTGGCTCCTATGGGGCGTGCTCTGTCTGAACGTGAGCGCGGGTATCGGCGTGATCGGCGTGGCCTCGCCCATGCTTCAAGAGGTATTCGGCGGCAAGCTCATTGGATTGGACATGCCGCTCAAAGACCTGACCGCCGAGCAGGCCGCGCAGGTTGCGACAATCGCGGCGGCGTTCACCGGTCTCCTGAGTCTCTTTAATATCGCCGGCCGCATCGTTTGGGCTTCCCTATCCGATTACATCGGGCGCAAGCGTACCTATTTCCTTTTCTTTTCCTTGGGCGCGGTGCTGTATGCATCGGCGCCCTTCGCCGGGGAGCTCAAGAACGTCGCGCTGTTTGTCGGGCTCTTTTGCTTGATTCTGACGATGTACGGCGGCGGCTTCGCCACGATACCGGCCTATCTGGCCGATATATTCGGCACGCAATTCGTCGGCGCCATCCACGGCCGTTTATTAACGGCCTGGTCAACGGCGGGAGTACTAGGGCCGGTGCTCGTGAACTACCTGCGCGAATACCAAGTGGGGCTTGGGGTACCCGTGGCGCAAGCCTACAACACCACGATGTATGTCCTGGCGGGTTTACTCGTAATGGGGTTTTTCTGTAACCTCGCGATGCGGCC
>JBOIDH010000287.1:0-3785 GCA_050740495.1 Gammaproteobacteria bacterium
GCGTACGAAATTACCATCGACCGGAATTTTCCAGAGGTCATCCAGGCCTGCGCGGAGCCCCGCAAGGATGATCACGGGACGTGGTTAACGCCCGCGATGATCGACGCGTATACTGCCTTGCACCGAGAGGGTCATGCGCATTCCATCGAGGCATGGAATGACGATCGACTGATCGGCGGGCTCTACGGTATTTGCATCGGCCGCGTTTTTTTTGCTGAATCGATGTTCAGCCGCGGGCCCGATGCGTCTAAGATCTGCTTGGTGCGGCTCGCGCAGCATTTACTTACATGGGATTTCAAACTAATTGACTGTCAAGTGCATTCCCAACATATCGAGCGTTTGGGGGCTCATCGGATCCCCCGTAGCCAATTCATCGCAATGCTCGATCGTTGGTGCCCGGCGACGATAAGCGAAAACGCATGGCAGAGCAATCCGCAAGACCGGCCTCCCGCAGGGCGTTCTATGTAACGCCGCCGCATCCCTGCGGCTACTTGCCGGAGCAACGGGCGGCCACGCTGTTTGCCGAACCGGTTGTCCCCATGAACAATGGCCTCTATTCGGCCTTGCTTGCCAATGGATTCCGGCGCAGCGGAGAGTACCTGTATCGGCCGCAATGCCCGGCTTGCCGCGCCTGTGTTCCGGTACGGGTAGCGATCGACTCATTCCGCCCGAACCGTAACCAAAGGCGGACCTGGTTGCATAACCAAGATTTGGAAATCCGTCCGGTCGCACCCGTTTTTACCATGGACCATTATTCTCTCTACCGCCGCTATGTGTCGGCCCGGCACCCCGGCGGGGACATGGAAGACCTCGCGCCCGAGCGGTTTATCAACTTTCTAGCCGCGCGCTGGGCGAACACCTTATTTTACGAATTTCGGCGCGGTATCGACTTAGTTGCGGTGGCGGCCGTCGATCGTATCGATGATGCGCTGTCCGCCGTCTACACCTTTTTCGACACCGATGAGGAACGCCGAAGCCTCGGACGTTACGCCGTACTGTATGAAATCGAGCAGGCCAGGACGGAAGGCTTGCGCTGGCTTTACCTAGGATACTGGATCGATGCCTGCCGAAAAATGCGCTATAAGGCCGAGTTTCAACCCCTAGAATACTATTGCAACGGACGCTGGACTCCAAGCGCCAAGCGCGTCTAGAGCAAAACGCTATCCTTACGCTCGGCGTTTTGCGCTATGTCCCCGATTGGGTCACAATGCGCCGTTTCCCCACCGCCAGGACTTACAAACCGGAGATCATGGCAAAAGAAGAACACATTGAAATGGAGGGCAAGGTCGTTGAAACCCTACCCAATACCATGTTTCGCGTGCAACTCGCCAACGGGCATGTTGTGACCGCTCACATTTCCGGCAAGATGCGAAAAAATTACATTCGTATCCTTACCGGCGACACCGTGACCGTCGAACTGACACCCTACGACTTATCCAAAGGGCGTATTATTTATCGCGCTCGATAACTGCAGGACAGAGGGCGCGGCTGCGGATAGAACTCCTTATCCGCTCAAGCTCTCAGACCATCACGGCGACATCTTCCGCGTGCAGACCCTTTTGACCTTCCTTGACGGAAAACTCCACACGCTGACCATCCTGTAAGGAGCGATAGCCGTCTCCCCGGATCGCACGAAAATGCACGAAGACGTCATCACCCTTATCACGCTGTATAAAACCGTAACCCTTAGAGTTATTAAACCACTTAACCGTACCGTGTTCACGATCGGACATACTCAATCAACCTCACACATCAGAATAAAAAACACTTTAACGAACGGATAAGATCCGGTTGGCGTCTGGAATCGGTGAGTCCTATCCGCGGCGCAACGAACTCGGTTCGTTAAACACACCTAACACCTTAGAAGCGTATCCGCCGTCGCGACGGCGGGCCGCACTGAAAAGCTTACAACATATACGCTCAACTGCAAATAGCGTCGGAGTGCGTCACACCGCACCGCGAGCGCGGTGCTCCTGCTCGAACACCCGCCGCATGTATTCCAGGTCCGAAGGAGTGTCGACGCCACGCTCTATCTCGCGCTGCACGACGGCTACCGCGACGCGATAGCCATAGTACAAGGCGCGCAACTGCTCAAGCGCCTCGAGGTGTTCTAAAACGCAGGGTTCTAGCCGCGCTAAGCGCTTAAGGGTTTTAACGCGATAGGCGTACAAACCCAGGTGCCGCAAATAGGCGCGGTCCGCCAAGGGCATCTCACTCGCCGCCGATTCGGCGCCGAATTGCTCGCGATCCCAAGGGATAGGCGCGCGGCTAAAATATAGCGCGTAGCCTTCGTGGTCCACCACGGCTTTGACGATATTAGGATCACGCAACGCAATCGCGCTGCCGAGAGGCGCGCATAGGGTCGCCAGATCAGCGCGTGGCCGATCATCGAGCAGGCCGGCGACCCGAGCCAGCAACGCGGGCGCTACGCGCGGTTCGTCACCTTGTAGATTAACGATAATGGCATCTTCGTCTTCTTTCAAAGCCGCCGCCGCCTCCGCCAGCCGTTCCGTTCCGGTACGATGATGCGCAGAGGTCATGCAAACCCTTGCCCCGAAACCGAGCGCGCACGCACGAATGCGTTCGTCGTCGGTGGCAATGATCACCGCCGAGGCGCCGCTTTGTAGCGCGCGCTCATGGACGTGCTGGATGAGGGGCTTGCCTGCGATGTCCGCCAGGGGTTTGCCCGGCAAGCGAGTGGACTGGTAGCGCGCTGGGATGTAGACGCGAAAATCCAACTAGAGTTTCTCGTCCGGTGGAATACGGCGTGCTTCGTCCTCCAGCATCACCGGAATATCATCTTGAATCGGATAAGCTAGGCGGCAGGCGCGGCAGATAAGTTCGGCTTCTGCTCGCTTGTACAGCAGCGTGCCCTTGCATGAAGGACACACCAAGATATCAAGAAGGCGCTTGTCCATTGATCTTACTTTTCAACAGTGCAATAAATTTTTGTTCGAATGCCGGTGACAGCTCGGCTTGTATGGGAATATACCAAACATCGGCTGGTGCGAAGTGCCGGCATTTTACCGCATCTTTCTCGGTCATGATGACAGGAAATCCATCGGTGAATGCGAGATCGCGACGAGAAAAGCCGTAATGATCCGGAAACGGGTGCTCGATCGGCTCAATACCGAAGCCTCTTAAAAGTGAAAAAAAACAATCCGGGTGTCCGATCCCCGCAACGGCATGGACGCGCCGTCCGCGCAATTCATCCAAGGCGCGCACCGCCCTATCGTCAGCCACGGCGTTCGCTACCGAGGCTCGGTAGCTCATCGCATATTCGTTATCGAGGGCCTCGCCACGGGTGACAATCATGTCGACGCGCATTAATCGACAGATCGGCTCGCGCAAAGGTCCGGCGGGTAATAGGCGGCCATTGCCGAAGCGGCGAACCCCGTCAATGACCGCGATTTCAACGTCCCTTGCGAGCGCATAATCCTGTAACCCATCGTCACACACGATCACATCGCATTTATCGTCGCGTAGCAACTGTTCAATGGCTTGTGCGCGCCGCCGGCCGGCGGCCACCACGGGGCCGTTGCAACGCCTTGCGACGAGCACCGACTCATCGCCGACCTCGTGTGGATCGCCATCGGGTGCTACCCGCCGCGGCCAACTTGTCGACTGTCCCCCGTACCCGCGGGTCACGATCCCGGGGCGGTAGCCCTGGCGCCCGAGACAGTGTGCAAGCCAGATGACGAGCGGCGTTTTGCCCGTGCCGCCGACCGTGATGTTTCCGACAATAACGACAGGCGCCGCGCAGGTGTATGGGCGCACCAGTGGGG
>JBOIDH010000288.1:0-3775 GCA_050740495.1 Gammaproteobacteria bacterium
TTTGAGGTACAATTGAAAAGCCGAGGCAAGTGGGACACGATCTTGAGTGAGCTAGAAACATTGGAGAAAAATATTGAAAGGCTTTCTCCAGACGACCTGAAAAAATTCCGTGCTTGGTTCGCGGAATTTGATGCTCGTGTCTGGGACGCGCAGATCGAGGCGGATTCAAAAGTTGGGAAGCTCGATTCTTTGGTCGCCGAAGCACTTGCCGAGCACGCCGCTGGAAAGAGCCGCGAGGTTTGAAGCACCGCGCGTCCCTTCGGTTCTGGGCGCTGTACAATGTCCTCCCGGAAGAGGTTCGCGCCCTGGCGGATAAGAACTATCTCCTCCTCAAGACGAATCCGAAACACCCTTCGCTTCACTTCAAGCGCCTGGGAAAGCTCTGGTCCGTGCGGATTGGCGCACGATATCGAGCGCTTGGCATCGACATCGACGATGGCATCCTGTGGATTTGGATCGGAACCCACAGTGATTACGACAAGCTTGTCGGCTAGCAACGCGGTCACCGGGACGCCGGGGAAAACGCGGCGGTGCTGCGCGGCTGCGTCAGTGGCCGGCGCCGGTTGCCGCAGCAGCGCTGCCATTGGCGGCAGTCTAGACATTGCCGATCCGGAGCCAGAGCACGTTCGGTGGCGCGCCGAACACGAGGCTGCGCTGATCGAAATCGCTGTCTTTCGTTGTTAGCAAGAATCCCTCTGGGCCGCGCATGCCCAGACAGCCTGATCCGCCGCGCCACGAAGTCCGATGTCCCGCACGTGCGGATACATGTCGGCCAGCTCGCGAACCAGTCGGAAAGACAGGTTCTCGTCGAACAAAAGCCTCACGTCGGCGGGTTAAGCCAGGCCGGCGGCGCGCCGGCGACCTCCAGCTCAGATGCTTTGTGATGACTCAACACATCTGTTACCTTATCCCCCGATGACCGGCAAGCAGATGAAGAAGTGGCTCGCCCAACAGGGCGCGACGTTCAAGCCCGGCAAGGGCGGCCACTTGAAGGTGTTCCTGAGGGGACGCCGGTGCGTGCTGCCGATGCACTCGGGCGAGCTCAAGAGGGGCACCGTGGACGGCATCAAGAAACAGTTGGGTTTAAAGTGAGGTAGAACATGATGAATCTGGACTATCCAGTTAGCCTCGAACCCGCAGAGGAAGGCGGCTTTGTAGTGACCTTCCCCGCGGTGCCGGAAGCCATCACTCAGGGCGAGGACGAAGAAGAAGCCTTGGCGCGTGCCGCCGATGCGCTGGAAACCGCCCTGGAGTTTTACACCGAGGAGGGCAGGGACTTGCCCAAGCCCGGCAAGCCTCGGCGCGGGCAGCGCAGCGTGCGCCCCTCGGCGCTCATCTGCGTGAAGCTTGCGGTGTATCAGACGATGCGGGATGAGGGCGTGCGCAAGGCGGAGTTGGCCCGGCGCCTGGGCTGGCATCTACCGCAGGTCGATCGCCTGCTGGATCTGCACCACGCGTCGCGGCTCGACCAAGCCGAGGCGGCGCTGCATGCGCTGGGGCGGCGTCTGGTAGTGGATCTGCGGCCATAGGGACAAGGCCATCGACGATTCGCCCGGCTACGACATTCGGAGCAGACAGGGTGGAGTCTCCACGGATAGGGTGTACGGATGTGGACCGCTGAGCTCCCCATTAGTTAAGGACCCGTATTCACGTTAGAATTGGACGTCTATGAGCTACGAACACCTTATTGAGTGTGATCCGAACATTATGATGGGTAAGCCCGTCATCTCTGATACTCGCATAACAGTTGAACTTATTCTCGAAAACCTCGGGGCCGGCGAGACTATGGAACAGATCATTGAGGCTCATCCTCCCCTAACCCGCGAGGCCATAGTTCACTCCCTTCACCGTACGCTCGTCATCGTGCTTGGGCTCGCTTCGTACCAAGTCACGCGCGCGCCAGCGGAGGGATCCTCCAACGCCGAGAGGAACTCCAGGTACCTGCCATTGCAGGCAGCGAGGATCTCGCGCAGGTCGAGGAGGCTGTAGATGGTCTTCTCCGCGCTTACCGTGCACTCCCATTCGGCCGGGATAGACGATCGGGTGGCCCCGCCCGAGGTACTGCGCGCGGTGCTGCTATACGGTGAAGACACCGAGCGAGGAAGTCCTTGCCCGCCGGCGCGACAACACCGCGGAACCCGGCCAGAACGCGCGCGCCGAGCTCAAGCCGATTATCGACGCCCGCTTTGTTGTTCCAAGTAATGGTGTAATCTATACCGTGCGGGCCGAAGCCAGGTTACCGCCTCAGACGCGGGCGTCCGTCGCCGCAACCATAAAACTAGCTCACCGCTCCGGAAAACCGTATACCGTGCTCGCGTGGCAGGAAGGCGATGAGAGTTAAAGAAAAAAGCAGTGTCTAGCGACTCGAGGCGAAACATCGATTGGGTGCGGGCACAGGCGCGCGCGTTCTTCGATTGGTGGTCGAGCGAGCTTTGGGTGCTGGTGCCGGACTCGATACGGCGGCTGGCGAACATAGAGCCGGAACGCTGGGTCATTCAGTGGCTCGACACCGAGATCGAGGTTGTCCGGGAAGACGGCGGGCAGGATCCCGCCGCGCCTCGCTTTCGCTTTTCCACCACAGCCCCCTCGGATGCTGCGTTGGCGGCATTGCGGCATCTCGGGAGCGATCGGACACCCGCAACCGAAGTGATACTTGAACTGCCGCCGCAGCGCGCGTTGCGCCGGGAGGTACACCTGCCGCTGGCTGCCGAGGAAAACCTCAGGGAGGTCATCGGTTACGCCATGGACCAGGAGACGCCGTTTAAAGCCGGCCAGGTCTACTATGACTTTCGTGTCCTCGAACGAGTTACGGCAGCAAAGCGTTTGCGGGTCGAGCTGGTTGCCATCCCCCGCGTCTCGTTGGATGAGATCCTCGGCAAGCTCGCGGCGTTCGGGCTGCATCCCGACCGGGTACGGACGCCGGAAGCGAGCGGCAACAGCAATGAGATCAATCTACTGCCGCTCGACCGGCGGCGGGTTAAAATGCCTGTCTGGCAGGGACTGAATCTCGCCCTCGCGGCCGCGGCCGCCGGTCTACTGGCCGGCGCCGTGACCGTACCCTTAATGCAGAAGCAGCGGTCTATTACCGTGATCGAAGGCCGAATCGCCGAGGTTAAGACACAGGCCCAGGCCGTGGACGATCTGCATCGGCAGCTCGAAGTCTTGGCCAGCGACTCCCTCTTTCTCATCGAGAAAAAAAAGGCGACGCCGGTAACGATCGGGGTTCTGGACGAGCTTACCCGCGTGCTGCCCGACGATACCTGGCTGTACCAGTTTGAGATCAGCGGGACGGAAATGACGATGCAAGGTGAATCTTCCACCTCCTCGGCGGTCATTGGCCTCATCGAGGCATCGCCGTTATTCAAGAATGCCTCGTTTCGGTCGCCCGTGACCCAAAACCGCTTAACCGGCGCCGAGCGTTTCAATCTCGCCGCCGAAGTGGTTGCGGAGGCGGGCTCACCGTGATGGAGCGCCTCAGCGCCGGTCAACGCCAAGGGGCGGCCGTCGGCCTACTCTTAGTACTGCTCGCCGCGTTTCACATGGTCTTGATTCAGCCGCTGGTTTCGATCTATCGAGATTACGGAGAGCGGATCGCGGATCTCCAGAATCGATTGGCGGGTTACGAGCGTGTCGCGAGCCGTAGCACCGAATTACAGCAGCAGTTCGAGCGGCTCAAGGGGCAACTATCCAAGCAACAACGCGGGTATTTGCAGGGCAAAACGCGCGCACTCGCGGCCGCGGAGATGCAACAGCATGTAAAGAAGATCGTTGAAGC
>JBOIDH010000289.1:0-3762 GCA_050740495.1 Gammaproteobacteria bacterium
GGATTACTATCGCAGCGAGGGCGGTCTCGCGTGGCAGCGCGACCGGTTCAGAACGCATATCGCGGTTGCAAAGGCGCTGCGCAAACCGCTCATCATTCACAACCGCGAGGCCACCGAGGATGTGCTCAAGGTCCTGCACCAAAACGGCGCTCATGCCGTGGGCGGTGTGATGCATTGTTTCGTCGATACGTGGGAAACCGCAGAGCGAGCAATGGATCTCGGCTTCTATATTTCTTTCTCGGGGATCGTGACTTTCCGGAATGCCAAGTCCGTCCAAGAAGTCGCCCGGCGCGTGCCGCTCGAACGAATGCTCGTAGAGACCGATGCCCCCTATCTGGCGCCCGTACCGCATCGCGGCAAGAATAATCAACCGGCCTACGTACGCTATGTTGCGGAATATATCGCTGAGTTGAAGGGGATACCGGCACAGGAAGTATTCGCGGCGACGACTCGCAATTTCGTCACCTTATTTAAACCGCCCGCGCCGTTTCACTGAGAGTTGTTAGAGGCGACCACCCGCACGCGCGCGAGCATTCCGGCTTCGTAGTGACCTGGAACGTGGCAACCGATTTCGAGCTCGCCCGCTTCGCCGAACTGCCATACGAGGGTTTTCGCTTCGCCAGCTTCGAGGGTGATCGTATTCGGATCATTGTGGACCATGCCGGGATCGCGCTTCATCATCTCCGAGTGCGCTTTCTGTTCTGCTGCATCGCCGATCATGAACTCGTGGCGTAGTTTCCCGTCGTTTCTTACCTCGAAGCGGATGGTTTCACCGGGCCTTACGGTGATCTCCGGCGGGTCATAGCGCATCGTATCCGACGCGCTCATTGCGATGCTCCGGTCGACGCGATCTGGATGTCCCGGTTGTCCTACCGCCCGGTTGCCCGCGCCATGCGCCGAATCGTGGTGGCCATGGTGGGTCGCTGCTTGTCCGTCATGAGCGCCGTGATCCGGATTGCCACCCGATACCGTTTGGGCGGCGAGCAACCCAACCGAGAACATGAGGTGGAATTTCATTTGCTTTACTCCCACGGTCTTTTTCGAAGTTCTAGCGCAGGCGCTGATCCGACACACGATGGATAAGAAATGTGCAAGTGCGGCTAAATACCTGTGTCGACCACGAGAGTCTCTGTGCCGAGGCTTGCTTCGATGCGTCTTGCGTTGGCTTCCGCTTCCGCCCGGCTGTCAAAGGGACCGGCTAAGACTCGGTGATAGCCACGGTTAGCCACGGTTCGGGCGGGAATCGGCGGGCCCAGGTGCTCGATGATCGCGGATACGCGGCGGGCCATGTGCGGATTCTTAAAGCTTCCCGCCTGGACATACCATGGGCGGCTCGGGGCGGTGGCCGTGGCCATCAGGATTGGTTGAGAAGTGGTCCGTGATACCGGAATGGCCGCGAGGGCGCCCTCGATACCGGGCTGATTGCGTTCGACCGGTAACGGTAGACCACGGCCGAGATCGAGCAGTTTGTCGATCCGCGGCCAATCGATGACACCGCGCTCGGACGCTATCTTGCCGAGCCGTGTTCGTAGTTCTTCTCGGAGAGCGCTCACGCCGCGCTTCGGGTCCAGGGGTTTATGCGCTTCAACATATAGGATTCCGTCGCGCCAACCCGCGAGATACGGCTGGTTCACGATCCGCACCGGGGTACCGATCGGTATGTCTTTGTACAGGGTATCAATGTCTTCGGGGAACAGTTGAATGCAACCGTGGCTTACGCGCATACCGATTCCGGCGGGTTTATTCGTCCCGTGAATCAGATAACTCTCAAACCCAAGCCGCAGGGCGAACTCACCCAAGGGATTGTCCGGCCCGGGCGGTACCACCGCGGGCAAGGGATCGCCCTTCGCCGCGTGTTCGGCGCGAATCGATTCGGGGACGTGCCAACTCGGTTTGGCGACTTTGCGCACGACAGTCGTCGCGCCTTGCGGCGTCGGCCAATCCTCACGGCCGATACCGATGGGATGGGTGACGACGATCCGCGGCTCGGCGGGTTTGCGCTTCGGATAGAAAAACAAACGCAAGGCCGAAAGATTAAGCACGACGCCTTCGCGCGGGGCGTCGGGCAGGATATGGCGCGCGGGTAAGATCACATGTGTACCTTCCTTCGGAAGCCAAGGATCGACCCCTGGGTTGGCATCGCGGAGCTCGTCGTATCCGAGATCGTACTTGCGCGCGAGATCGACAAATGTATCTTCTTCACGTGCAATGATTACATGCAAGTCCCCGATGACGTCAGACTCTTCCGTCACGATAAAGGTGTCTTGGCGAACCGGCGGCTCGGGGGTAGCCGGAATTTGCCGTTGCGCAACGTCCGGCGGCGCAGGGGGGTCACGGATTTCGCCAAGCAGGCTGTCAATTGAAATGCGTGAAAGGTTTTGACAAGCGCCGAGGGAAACGACGAGTAACAGGAGCACGAAACCGCGTTTAATGAAGGCCGTGATCATGGTTCGCCGTGCCTGATGGCTACTTCGCTAAAGTCGCATAGTTCTGATATTGTCCTCGTAACATTATATCCGAACTCAGCGGGGGGGGTAGGAGTAACGTGTTTGAGCTGATCAAAGCGGGTGGCTGGATGATGGCGCCCATCATCGCGTGCTCGGTGGTTGCGCTCGCGATCGTGGCCGAGCGTTTATGGACCTTGCAGACAAAACGCGTGACCCCACCGAACCTGGTCGCGCAGGTGTGGCAATGGTTTAAGCACGGCCATTTGGATGCAAAGCGCATTCAAAGCTTAAAATACCATTCGCCCTTGGGCCGGATCCTGGCGGCGGGTCTCATCCAATTGCGCCATGACCGACAAGTAATGAAAGAAAGCATAGAAGACGTAGGCCGTCATGTCGTGCATGAATTGGAACGCTATCTCAATACGCTCGGCACCATCGCCACCGTGAGCCCGTTGCTCGGCTTGCTGGGCACGGTGACCGGTATGATCCGGGCGTTTTCGGCCATCAGCGAACACGGTGTGAGCGATCCGGGTGTAGTCTCCGCCGGCATCGCCGAAGCGTTGATCACCACCGCGGCCGGGTTGATCGTGGCGATCCCGGCACTGATGGCTTACCGGTATTTCCGCGGGAGAGTCGATGCGCTCGTCGTCACCATGGAGCAAGAGGCATTGAAGCTCGTCGAGGTGATCCATGGCGATCGCGAAGGCGCGGATCTCCATTACATGGGTTCGGGGCGATGAAGCTGAAACGCCTGCGCCAAGCTGACGTTGAAATCAATCTCATCTCGTTGATCGATGTACTGCTGTTTCTTGTGATCTTCTTCATGGTGTCGACGACCTTTGTGGCGAAATCTCAACTGTCGTTAACCCTGCCCGAGGCAGCGACGAACGAGGAGACTAATCGCGAGAAGGCGATCGAGGTCACCTTAGACGCCGACGGTCGCTGTAATGTAAACGGAGAGCCTCTGATCGATGCTAAGCTCGCCACGATCGAGCAAGCGCTTGGCAAAGCCGCGAAAGGCATGAATAACCCGACCATCGTCATCAGCGCGGATGCCAAGGCCACACATCAGACGGTGGTGACGGTTCTGGATGCGGCGCGCCGCTTGCGCCTCCTCAACGTCTCGTTTGCAATCCAAGAACCCGATGAGACGTGAGGGTCGAACGTCATCCCCGTACCGCTGGAATGGGCGCGTGCCGATCACACCTTAAGCTAGGGGTCGTGTCATCCCTGCTAGTTTACTGTGACGCATCGAATAGCTGAAGTAGACGACCAATCCCGCGATCAACCACACTCCGAAGGCTTGCCAAGTTTC
>JBOIDH010000290.1:0-3756 GCA_050740495.1 Gammaproteobacteria bacterium
AACGGAGCGCAAGCCCCGCAGGGGCGAGTCCCAAGGACGGGACGAGCAACCGGAGTGTATGTTGAAATACATGAGGATTCCGAGCACCGCCGAAACGCGAGATCCCGAGCGCAGTAGGTTTTTTCACAAACTCTCAGGGCGAACGCACCCAGGGGATAGTGCGGTACGCACACGAGCGACGGCTCGCGCCCGAAGGCGATGAGGATCCCGCGCCCAAGCTTACGGCAAACGTCAGCCTGGCACCCGTTGTAGAGCACTCCGTATTAACCGCTGCAATCGATGCCAATGTGAGCCCTGCCAGTAAACCCGATGACATCCGCGGCAGACCCAAAACTCTTTATAACGGTTTACAATATCGGGCGCGAGCAGGTCATGCAAGGATTGTTTACCGATCGGCTCCAACAACTGATTACATACACCGCATCGGGTGAAGGGACGAATAGCACCGGCGAGGTCCAAGCGCTTCGTAACCTCTTCTAATTGCTTGCTCGGCAGAGGCGCGCGGACGTAGCAACCGTGGGTAATAGCACGGCGCATGAGTAGATCCCGATCTCGGGTAAGAACAATGCGACGCTGCGCGAGCGAGATCCGTGCAATTTCGTCATCGCGAAAATCATTTCGGTAAAGGGTATCGAAGCCCAAAAAACGTAGGTATCTCGCCAAGGCACCAAGGTGTGCATCGGCGATGAATTGTATTTTCCGGAGCGTTCGGTCCCGTACGCGCACGAGCGACATGACGTCGAGCGACTCGAACTGAGGGAAGACACCGATCCGATCACCATCGTGGAGAACGTAGCAAAAATCCACTGATTCGCCATTAGCTATGATTAGCTCTACTTCCGTGTGCGGGACGCCGAGTGCCTCGATGGCATGTTTGACAGTGGCCCACTCAGCGACTGCATGACAAAACGGGCGCTTTCGCTGCTCGGGCCGGAGAAAGTCGTTCAATTCCTCGTAAAACCGAAATTCAACGATAACCATAAGCGCAATTTGCCGCTTTCACTCCGTGATGACAAGGTCGATAGCGCTGCCGCTACAGCGATCCGTGCGGTGCTGGACGGATCCTGTCAGGGCTTGCCCTTAAGTGCGTGAGGTTGTCGTCGCGGGTAGGCCCAGCGCAAACGCAATCTGCCGCAACGCCGACCGCTCTTCATCCGACACCAGCTCCCCTCCGAAACCCAGGACTCCCCCTTCCTTGGCCGCTTCAGCAACTCGCTCACCGAGTGTAACGAGCCAACGCTTGAACTCCTCGGCTTCTGCATCGGACACCTTGCGATAAAGTATTTGCGACACCTCTCCCAAGTGGGACAGGGCGTGTTCTTTCGCCACATGCGGAGCACTCAATAACTCGGGCGGGGCCTGGGGCGCGGTCGTACGCTCTTTAAGATCTTTGACCACCGCTGTGATCAAGGCATTGGGACTCCCTCTCTCCGCGACCTGACCCAGCGCCATGCCTAAAGCGAGCATCTCCTTCATCATCCCTATAGGACCACTCAGACTCGCGGCGGCCACTGCCACGCCCACCATTGGCGGGCCACTGACGATGTATCTCCATTCCTCCTCGGTGAACTCAGATTGCTTTGTCATGGTCGGTCCTTCATATGAACTGTTTTGTCGCTACAGCGAATGAGCTTAGGGGATTCCACCTGACTTGTCATCTTTGCTCGAGCAGCGGACATGTGACGGGCCACAGGAATAGCCGCGCTAAAGCGAGGTGTCTTCTCCCTGCCCAGGAACCTGCGTCCGCCAGCACTGGAACGCGCGGATGCGGCGCTGGCGAGCGAGCGCCGAAGCGTGCCATGATCCGGTGCGTGCAGTCGCCCTGGCAGAGCGTGGTCTACGATCTCCGGTCTCGGTGTTCCCCGGCCGGCGTCGATCTGGTGCAGCCATTTCAGGTCGCCTGGTACAACCGCGCCAGCGGCGACGCATTTAAGCTCCCGGACCTCGGACGGTCGTCGGCACTCGGCGTCCTCCTGGGTAACACCCGCGCGCTCTGGCCGCGCTTCATCGACTGGCTGCGCGCCAGTCCGCAGGGGCTCGATGAGGACCATCCGCTCGAGCGCTACGTCGGTGAGGTCGTCCTGCAGGCGCTGCAGCCGCTCGTCCATCGGTGGGAGGTTCGCTTCGCCCATGAGCCTCCGCCAAGCCGGGTCGCCATGCAGCGGCTCGCCCACCTCTCGGGTCTCGCCTATCTATCGCCAAGTCACCTCAACGTGCACTTCATGTTTGGGCCGTGGATCGCGCTTCGCGCCGCGGTGGTGATCGACATCGACGGGCCTCCGAGGCCGTCTTCTGAGCCGCCGAACCCGTGCCTGGGCTGCGAGCGCGACTGCATGCCGAAGTTCCGGCACGCGGTGGCTGCGGCCGGGCCGACGCCGGAGGCGCACGCGGCTGTGGAGCCGCACTGGCGGCTTTGGCTGGCGGTTCGGGACGCGTGCCCGGTAGGTCGCGAGCACCGCTACAGCGACGACCAGATCGGCTACCATTACACCAAGGAGCGCGATCGCTTGAAGCGAGCGCTCGGTATTGGTGTACCATGAGCCACGTGACGCCCGCAACAGCGTGAGATCCGTTACTCTGTCCTTGGCTTGAGCAATCGCCGCACACTGTCTATGATGGAAGCCGGCAAATCCCGAAGGCAAGGAGGGGGACGTTCCATGCATCGGTCCGCGATCGGATTCATCACCATCAGGTGGCCCACAGCCTGGCGGCTGAGAAGGAGGCAAACCCCATGAGCCTGTCACTGACCTCGTCGGCCTTCGCCCACAACGGCACCGTGCCCCAAATATACACCTGCGACGGCAAGGACATCTCACCGCCATTGGCCTGGACCGGAATTCCCTCGGAAACGAAAAGCCTGGCCCTCATTCTCGACGATCCTGACGCCCCCGATCCGGCAGCGCCGAAGATGACCTGGGTGCACTGGGTGCTCTACAACCTTCCGCCGACCGCCGCCGGGCTCCCGGAGGCGGTCGTTCCGCGCGATCTGCCGTCCGGCACACGCGAGGGGTTGAACGACTGGAAGCGCACAGGCTACGGGGGCCCCTGCCCGCCGATCGGCCGCCATCGTTACTTCCACAAGCTCTATGCGCTCGATGTGGTATTGCCCGACCTCGGGAAACCGACTGCGGCAGCACTGGAAAATGGGATGCAGGGTCATATCCTCGACCAGGTGCAACTAATTGGGACATACCAGCGCAACTAGATTTTTAGTGGCGAGGCGGCGGAAGCACATCGCCGCGCTTTTCAGTCTTCAAGCAGCTCAATCGGAACCTTATAAGGAACGCCCGGCTGTTCCCGCACGAAGCGCGGGACCATATAGCCGGGGAGGCGGGAGCGCAGCCCCGCCATGAGCGCGATGGCATGGGCGCGCGGCGTGTCGTAGTGGGCGGCCCCTTGCACCCGGTCGAGAAGGTGCAGGTAATAGGGCAGGACGCCGGCCGCCACGAGCCGCCCGCTGAGATCGACGAGGGCCGGAAGCGTGTCGTTGACGCCGCGTAGCAGCACGGACTGGTTGAGGAGGATGGCGCCAATCGCGCGCAGCCGCTGCATGGCTTCGCTGACCTCCTCATCGATCTCCGCGCCGTGGTTGGCGTGGACCACGATGACGGTGCGGAGACGCGTTGCGCTCAGCCATGCTAGACACCGATCGTCGATGCGCTCGGGTAACACGATGGGCATGCGCGTATGGATGCGCAAGCGTTCGAGATGCCGGATACGATCAAGCTCGGCGACCAGCGCGGCCAAGCGCTGGTC
>JBOIDH010000291.1:0-3736 GCA_050740495.1 Gammaproteobacteria bacterium
CCATTACGCGGGCGAGCTCGAACGCACCTCCGAAACGCGAGTCGCTGGGGTACGGCTTCGCGCCCCTATGCTGGACATCCACACGGTAGCGGCGGGCGGCGGCTCGATCCTATACTTCGACGGCACACGCTATCGGGTCGGGCCGGACTCGGCCGGGGCCTGCCCCGGACCGGCGTGTTATCGCGCCGACGGGCCGCTCACCATCACCGAATGTAACGTGATGCTCGGCAAACTGCAGCCGAAGTTCTTTCCGCGCGTATTTGGCGCGTGCGGCGATCAGCCGCTCGATGCAGAGATCGTGCGAGGAAAGTTCGAGAATCTCGCGGTGGAGATCACGGTCGCCACCGGCGATAGCCGAACGCCGCTGGACGTGGCCGAGGGCTTCGTCCAGGTCGCGATAGAAAATATGGCCAATGCCATCAAGAAGATTTCGTGCAACGCGGGTACGATGTCGCCGCCTATTGTCTATGCTGTTTCGGCGGGGCGGCCGGACAACATGCCTGTTTGGTCGCCGACGCCTTGGCGATGGATAAGGTCTTCATTCACGCTCACGCCGGTGTGCTTTCCGCCTATGGCATGGGGCTCGCCGAGGTGAGCGTCATTCGCGAGCGCGCCATCGAAGCGAAGCTCGATCCGGCGGTCATGCCCGGCCTGCACACCGTGTTGAAGAAGCTTGCGGCGGAGGGCCGCGAGTATTTGAGCGATCAAGGGAGTCCGAGGTGACGTGTGGCTAAGCGCGTGCATCTGCGTTACGAGGGAACGGACTCCGCGCTGACGGTCGATTTTGGCGCGCCGAATCACATGATCGAGGAGTTCGAGCAGCACTACCGCCAACGCTACGGTTTCTTGATGGCCGATCGCCCCCTCGTCGTTGAAGCGGTTTCCGTCGAAGTGACGGGGTTAGGAGACGTATCGGAAGACCGCCCGCTGCCTCCGTCCCATGCCGCGAAGCAAGACACGGCCGGCGCGCCGCGGTGATCGACTTTACCGGCACCTCGCCGCAGCAGGCGAACAACTTCAACGCACCGGCGGCCGTGACCCTGGCCGCGGTGATTTACGTGTTCCGGACCCTCGTCAACGATGACATACCGCTCAACGCCGGGTGCCTCAAGCCCTTGACGGTCATCATCCCGGCGGGCTCGATGCTCAACCCGCGTTACCCGGCGGCAGTGGTGGCGGGCAATGTCGAGACCTCGCAGTATGTCACCGACGCGCTTTATAGGGCGCTCGGGGTGATGGCCGCCGCGCAAGGCACGATGAACAACTTCACCTTCGGCAATGAAGAATATCAATACGATGAGACCATCGCCGGTGGCTCGGGCGCGGGCGACGGCTTCGACGGCACCGACTGCGTGCAGACACACATGACCAACACCCGCTTAACCGATCCCGAGGTCCTGGAGTGGCGCTTTCCGGTGTTGCTTGAGAGCTTTCACATTCGCCACGGCAGCGGCGGCCGGGGACGATACCGCGGCGGCGACGGCGCGATGCGCCGGGTGCGGTTTCTGGAAACGATGAATGCGGCGATCCTATCGAGCCATCGGCGCATACCGCCCTACGGCCTCGCGGGCGGCGAGCCGGGCGAGATCGGGCGCAACTCGGTGGAGCGGGCCGACGGTACGGTGGAATCCTTGGGCGGCTGCGCGGAAACCATGATGCGGCCCGGCGATGTCTTGGTGATTGAAACGCCTGGCGGTGGTGGATACGGAATGGCCCGGACCCCGGGCGCCGAAGCCGATGAAGCGTTGTTTTAAGCTGGCCACGAGTTTTCGGGTTCGAGATTTCGAGGCGAGGTAAGCGCGCCACGGTAGTGCAGGCCACGCATGGCAAAGGTGACGATATACAATCATTGACAATCTTTGGATATATCGTCACGCTTGAAGGAGGAGGTGAATACCATGCACGTTTCGCTGACCCAGGAGCTTGAAGAGATCGTCAAACGCAAGGTCGCTACCGGCCTTTACAACAACGCCAGCGAGGTGATCCGGGAAGCGCTGCGTTTCATGGAGAGCAATGAAGAGCTCGTTTATCAGATGAAGTTGGACCGGCTCCGGGCAAAACTCACCGAAGGCGAACACGACATAGAGCAGGGGCGCTTCACGGAACTCAGCCGCGAAGAAATCGGGCCGTTCTTCGCAAAGGTCAAGGAACAGGCCATCGGAATACCTCAGAAAGAAAGTCGGTAGATGCCCAGAATCCGGCTTTCTCTAACGGCAAAACGCGATCTTGAGACAATCTGGCGCTACACGGTGTCTGAATGGGGCCTGGAACAAGCGGAAAAATATTTGGCGCTTATCCAGAAGGGCACGCACCTTTTGCTGGACAACCCGCACATAGGCCAGGCAAGGACGGATGTAAAAGCAGGATACCGCGCCTTGGCGATCGAAAAGCATCTGATCTTCTATATAGTCACCGGAGAATATATCGACGTGCTGGGCGTTCCCCACGAGCGCATGGATGCTAAACGGCATCTGACGAACGTCAAACCACCGGGTAAAACTGGCGGCTAGTTCTGAGCGTATTCCTCGATACTGCTAGGGAAGCTCTGCAAAAGTGTCGCGAGCAAGCCTGGATGCGCGAAGCCGCGGAGCGAGTCGCGAGACATATCACGTAGATAGGCGAGCGACGAGCGAGCACGCGACAAAGCAGACGGGCTGCGCAGTAACTTTTGCAGAGCTTCCTTAGTCCATAAAACGTAGGATTGCAGCCCCCGGCGGCTGCGCGGAAACTAGGATGCGGCCCGGCGATGTCTAGGTGATTGAAACGCCTGGCGGTGGTGGCTACGGAACGGCCCGGACCCCGGACGCCGAAGTCGCTGAAGCGTTTCGGCTGGTTCCCAAGCTCTCGCTTGGGAACCCCGTCCGGGAAGCTCTGCTTCCCGGGCCACTGACTGGAAGCCCGAGTTTCCAGGACTGCGTTACCAAGCCGAGCTTGGTAACGAGGAAAAGGGCGACCTCAGCGAGTAGGGTACGTTCCACGCACCAATAAAATTACGATGTCCGAATGGCACCGCAATACCGCGGAGCCAACATCAGTCGTGGTAGGGTGCGAACCGTGCGCACCATCCAGGAAGGTCCGTTGTTCATCGGACCCCGGTTCAATGGTGCGTGGAACGCACCCTACGATTGCTTGACGTCGGTAAGGATGTTCCTTACAGTAAGGAATGTTTTTACAAGTGGCATGGCGATGATTACGAGCAAACTCACGAGCAAAGCGCAAACGACGATTCCCCAACCGGTTCGCGCCGCATTGCGCCTCAAAGAAGGCGACGAGTTGGTCTATCAGATCGACGAGGATCGCGTGATCCTCACCAAAGCTCGCCATCGGACTGAACGAGATGATCCGTTCCGTACCTTCAGTGAGTGGAGCTCGGAAGCGGACCGAAAAGCGTATGCCGGCCTTTAAGCAAGGCGACGTCGTCAAAGTGCCGTTTCCTTACACCGACCGCTCCTCACGACAGTATCGACCCGCTCTCGTAGTGTCGGCAGGTGCACTCCAAGCTACCCATGGACTGCTTTGGGTTCTAATGATCACGAGCGCGGAAAATCGCGGCTGGCCCGGCGACGTGGGTGTAAGCAACTTAGCAGCGGCGGGACTACCAGTACCTTCGGTCATTCGCACTGCGAAGATCGCGACGATCGAAGCGGCGGATGCCACCAAGCTCGGGCGAGTCTCAGGAGCGCCGCTGAAGCAGGCCATGAGCAGCGTCCGCCGAGAGCTCGACCTGCCGTAGCGC
>JBOIDH010000292.1:0-3712 GCA_050740495.1 Gammaproteobacteria bacterium
TGCTGGCGCAAGGAGAGGTGGCTGAGCGGTCGAAAGCGGCGGTCTTGAAAACCGTTGTGGGGCAACCCACCGGGGGTTCGAATCCCTCCCTCTCCGCCATGTATAACAAATAGTTACGCGCGTTGTGTCCCGCCACCGCTTGATTATTTCATTGATTTGTTGTCACAATATTGTCACATCGAGAAGTGACATGATGATAGCTCGTGGCGACGATTCGTAAACGCGGCGCGTACCAGTGGCAAGCGCAAATTCGCCACCAGGGCTATCCCCCACAATCGAAGACCTTCGCGTGCAAGGCCGATGCTGAAGCGTGGGCGAAGATGCTTGAATCGGAGATGGACCGCCGCGTTTGGATCCCGAGAAAAGAGGCGGAAAACACCTCGCTACGCGAAGCGTTGCAGCGTTATCTACTGGAAATAACACCAATGAAAAAAGGGGCGAGGCAGGAAGCGAGCCGCATCAAGCTATGGATGAATCTTCCACTTGCCGATCGTTCGTTGGCGCATATACGTGGGGTGGATATCGCTGCGTATCGCGATGAGCGTCTCACCTCGGGCAGGAGCCCGATCACGATAATTAATGACCTCATTCTTCTCTCCCACGTTTTTACCGTGGCACGGTCCGATTGGGGGATGGAAAGCCTTATGAATCCGGTAGCCAATGTCCGTCGGCCCAAACAACCGCGCTCCCGCGACAGGCGCTTGGCTCACGGCGAGGAGGAACGGTTGCTTACGACGGCAGCGTATCCCTTGCGAGAAATGATCGTAATTGCGCTGGATACAGCAATGCGCGCCGGTGAGATATTAGCTTTGCGGTGGGATCTGGTTCAATTTACGAGGCGCGTTGCGGTATTGGAGGACACCAAAAACGGCGAAAAACGTGAGGTGCCGCTGACGCCCCGCGCCGTGAATACGTTGCAAAGTTTACCACGATGCCTCGATGGTTTCGTATTTCCGCGTATTGATAGCAGTCACGTATCACACCGTTTTGCCTTAGCGTGCAAAAGGGCCGGGATCAGCGGCCTACGATTTCATGATCTGCGCCACGAAGCTACTTCGCGGTTTGTTGAACGCGGGTTTAATGTGATTGAGGTAGCGGCGATCACCGGTCACAAAACCTTGAACATGTTAAAACGGTACACACACCCGCGTGCCGATGATCTCGCGAAACGACTACTATAATCGCCCTTCCGCAGCGAGCTGCGCAGCGTCGCGAGTACGCGCGCGCCAAAGTCATCCCCACCTTGCGATGAAAAGCGCGCCATGAGCGCCGCACTGATCACTGGGATGGGTATGCCGAGATCGATGGCTTCCTGTGCCGTCCAGCGGCCTTCGCCGGAATCCGCCACTTGCGCTGCAACTGTATCGAGCGAAGCGTTGTCTTCCAATACAGCCGCGGTCAGCTCGAGCAGCCAGGAACGGATCACGGTGCCGTGGCACCAAGCTTGCGCGATTTCGGCCAGCGGCAACTCGAGGTCTTGCTTGGCGGCGAGTAGCGAAAATCCTTCGGCGTAGGCCTGCATCAGCCCGTACTCGATACCGTTGTGGACCATCTTCACGAATGGCCGGCGCCCGAAGGTCCGCAGTACACCCAACCTTTGTCCGGGGCGGGCGCCAAGGCCTGGATCAAGGCAGAATGGCATCGACCTGCTCGCGTGTGCCGCCCAACATCAGGCCATAACCCTGATCGAGACCCCAGACGCCGCCGGATACGCCGGCATCCACGAAACCGATGCCATTCTCCGCAAGTGAGCGGCCGCGTCGTTGCGAGTCGCGATGGTGGGCATTGCCGCCATCGCTCCTAAATCGGTGGTCGTCGGCGGCCGAGCAGCGCGCCCAACCTCGAGGGCTCAGGCCGACAGAAGTTGGCGCAGGACCATCTGCAGGATGCCACCGTTGAGGAAGTACTCGACCTCGGCCGGAGCATCGATCCTCAGCGTCGTTTCAAACTGCACTTGAGATCCGTCTTGCCGGGTCACGGAAACGCTTGCGTTTTGCCGCGGTGTGATGTCATCACTGATTCCGGTTATGGAAAAGGTCTCGAAGCCGGTCAGTCCCAAAGACTGCACTGAATCTCCTTCTTCGAATTGCAAGGGAAGGATCCCCATGCAGACGAGGTTGCTGCGGTGGATGCGCTCGTAAGTCTGGGCGATGACTGCTTTGACGCCCAGCAATACCGAGCCCTTTGCTGCCCAATCGCGCGAGCTTCCTGAGCCGTATTCTTTGCCGGCGATCACGACCAGGGGCGTGCCTTCTTTCTGGTACCGCAAAGCGGCGTCGTAAATGCTCATCTTGTCGCCGGTGGGAACGTGGATGGTCCAGGGACCCTCGACTCCGGGCACCATCAAGTTGTGCAGGCGAATGTTGCCGAACGTCCCGCGCATCATGACTTCGTGATTGCCCCGCCGGGAACCAAAACTGTTGAACTCCGCCGGTGGCACGGAATGCTCCACGAGATATTTTCCTGCAGGAGAATTGACGCTGATGGCCCCTGCAGGGGAGATGTGATCGGTAGTTATCGAGTCGCCAAAGAGTGCAAGTAGTCTTGCCCCCGTAACGTCGGAGGGCGGTGCCGGAACGCCTGCAAATTCCATAAAATAGGGAGGCTCGCGAACGTAGGTCGAATCGCCGTCCCAGTCGAATAAAGTGCCTGTGGGCGCCGGCATGCTCTTCCACTTCTCATCGCCTTCGAATATGCGGCCGTATTCGAGGTCAAACTGATCCGATGACACCGAGGAGGCGACCAAGGATTCAACTTCCTCGGCAGTGGGCCAGATGTCCTTCAAGTAGACGGGCTTGCCGTCCACATCGGACCCCAACGGATCCACGGTCAAGTCGCACATGACCGTTCCGGCCAGCGCGTACGCCACACACAACGGCGGCGACGCCAGGTAACTCGCCTTCACCTGGCCGTGAATGCGTCCCTCGAAATTTCGATTGCCCGACAGAACTGCAACCACCGCCAGGTCTTTGCTCGCGACGACTTCGGCGATCTCTTCGGGCAACGGGCCGGAGTTGCCGATGCAGGTCGTGCATCCGTAACCCACCAGGTTGAAACCCAACTTCTCCAGATATGGCGTGAGGCCCGCCTTGTCGAGGTACTGGGTAACAACGCGCGAACCCGGCGCCAATGAGGTCTTCACCCAGGGCCGGCATTTCAAGCCTGCCTCCACTGCCTTTCGGGCCAACAGCCCGGCGGCAATCATGACTGACGGGTTAGATGTATTGGTGCAGCTCGTTATTGCAGCGATGACGACGGATCCATCGGTCGCGGATGCAGCGGCGCGCGGGTTCCCGATGGGCTCTGGCGGAGCTTCGAGAACCTCGCCCGCAGGAGAGCCTCCTTCGCCCACGAGCCGGGCAATGTCCTTGGCGTCCACTTGGGCTTCGGCCCCGTCGAATGCTGCGTTGAAGGACCTCCGAACTCCCGGCAAGGGGACGCGATCTTGAGGCCGCTTGGGTCCGGCGACGCTCGGCTCGACCTTTCCCAGATCCAAATCGAGCACCTCGTTGAAGAGCGGCTCGGGGTCTTCGTCGGTTCTGAACAAACCCTGCTCTCGCGTGTACCGTTCGACCAGGCCGACGCGCGCGCCGCGGCCCGTCAGATTCAGATATTTCAAAGTGTTCGCGTCGACCGGAAAGAGGGTTGATGTGGCGCCGAACTCCGGCGACATATTCGACAGCGTGGCACGGTCGGCGATGCTGAGAGCGCT
>JBOIDH010000293.1:0-3684 GCA_050740495.1 Gammaproteobacteria bacterium
ATAAAAAATGCAAATCCGTGCCAGCTGCGCGAACATCGGCGGTCTTGACCTAGGCTAAGCCACGCTATGAGATTATCCATCCCGAAGCTTTCCTCTCACGCTGCTCGTATGGCACGCGCTCACCATCGCCAGTTGCACCGCCGGGGCGCCCGAGCGAATGGAGCATCCCGATCTCATCATGCAGGCACGCCCACGATCACGCTGTTGGCCTTGAAGATCGCGCTCGCCGCCAGGCCTTCCGCGAGCCCCAGGCTCGCGGCGCTGTCATTGGTGATGATGGCGGCTATCCCGCCACCGCCCGGCAGACCGATCACGACCTCGGAGTTCACGGCGCCGGGATGCAAACGCGACACGGTACCGCTGAGACGATTGCGCGCCGAGAACCTGGCGCCGCGCTCGTCCGTGACGATGATGACCGAGGACGCCTTGATGAGCGCGAAGGCTTGGCTGCCGGCCTCGAGCGCGAGCCGTTCCGCGCTTTCATGGGTGATGATGGCGACGATCATCTGCCCGCCGACCACCTCGATGTCGATCTCATCGTTGACCGCGCCCCGTTTGATGGCCCGGACGGTGCCGAGGAATTGATTACGTGCACTGGTTTGCATATCGATTCTCCTGATGAGTAATAGATCATCGGCAAGCCCGCGGGCCTGCCGGTTCAACGCCTCCAAGAAACGCCGGTGCTCGACGTCGATGCGTTCGAAGTTTTCGACCAGCCGCGCGCCGCGCGCCGTCAGACGCGTCGAGCCGCCGCCGCGCCCGCCAGCGGCGCGCTCGACGAGCGGTTCCCCGGCCAGGTTGTTCATGCTCTCGACCGCATCCCACGCAGCCTTGTAACTCATCTTCATCGCCCGGGCCGCATGCGTGATGGTGCCGTGGTCGCGGATCTCCCTGAGCAGGGCGATGCGCCCGGGTCCGCCGAGATTGCGGTCGCCGACCGCCATCCACACGAGCCCTCTAAGCTCGATGGGCTTGCGTTCGATGCTCACCCAGTAAAAAACCTGTGGGATCGGCATATGGGCCGGGCGGGTCGAGCACCTCCGCGGCGCTGGATGCTTCGACTACCCCGTCCGCGAGTCGCAGGATCTGATCGCCGAAGACCCGCACGTCCTCGGGGTCGTGGGTGATGAGGACCATCGGGACCGCGAGTCGCGCGTGCAGCGCGTGCAACTCCGCACGCATGCGCGAGCGCAGGGCCGGATCCAGGGCCGCGAAGGGCTCGTCGAGGAGAAGCGCGCGCGGGCCCGCCACGAGCGCCCGTGCGAGTGCCGTGCGCTGGCGTTGCCCGCCTGAGATCTGGCTCGGGTACTGGTGTGCCACACGGCAGAGCTCGAAGGCCGCGAGCCAAGAGTCGATGGCCGGATCGGGGCGACCGCCGTGCACATTGAGCCACCCGCGCCTGAGACCGAAGCCGACGTTTTGCCGCACCGTCAAGTGCGGGAACAGGGCATAGTCCTGGAAAAGATAAGCGACCCTGCGTTCTTGGGGAGAGACATTGGTTCCGGCGGCGCTGTCGAAGAGCGTGGTCCCGGAAAGCACGATCGAGCCTTCATCCGGCGTGATCAGCCCGGCGATGGCCTTGAGGAGCAAGCTCTTCCCGGCCCCCGAGGGACCGTGGACCACGATCCGAGGGCCGTGCACGCTGAAACGTGCGTGCAGGTGGAAGGTCTGCCTGGCGCTTCTGAGCGTCTTGCGGATATCGACTTCCAGCGCCATCGGCGTTTTATTCGCTCGCGATCCGACCGGGGGCCAGGCGCCCTGCCGCCATGAGCACCGCGAGGCAGGTGAGAGAGGTGATGAGCACGAGCATCTGGGCGGCCTCGTCGTGACCCGCCTGCACCGCTTCGTAGACCGCGATCGAGAGCGTCTGGGTCTTGCCGGGAATGCTGCCGGCCACCATGAGTGTGGCGCCGAACTCGCCTAGCGCCCGGGCGAAAGCCAGAAGCACGCCGGCCAGGATGCCGCGCCAGGCGAGCGGCAGGGACACGCGGAAGAAGATGCCAGGCTCCGACACGCCGAGCACGCGCGCGGCCTCCTCCAACTCGCGGTCGACCGCCTCGAAGGCGGCGCGCGCCGACTTGAAGGTCAATGGAAAGGCGACCAGGCTCGCGGCGATCACCGCCCCCTGCCAGGTGAAGACCAAGTGGATACCGAAGGCATCGTGGAGCCAGGCACCTAGCGGCCCCTTGCGCCCGATAACGACCAGTAGGTAATAGCCGAGCACCGTGGGCGGCATCACGAGCGGTAAGGTCAGAAGCGCATCGACCAGATCGCGGCCCGGGATCCGCCGGCGGGCCAGTACATAACCGACACCGACGCCCATGACGAGACACACGAGCGTGGCGCAGCTCGCCACCTTGAGGGACAAAGCCAGTGCCGTCCAGGCGTACCCCATGTCCTCGCCGATCCCGGTCATGGCGGGAGAAAGCCATGCCGGGCCAGGATGGCCTGGCCGGGTGGCGACAGCACGTAGCCCAAGAAACGCCGTGCCTCAGCGCTGCTCCCTGCGACTGCGGCGACGGGGTAGGTGATGGGGACCTCGGTGGCCACCGTGAAGGCGACGCGGACCTGGTCTTTGCGGATCGCGGCGTCGGTGGCATACACGAAGGCGACATCGACTTCGGCGCGCGCAACATAGTCGAGGGCCTGGCGGACGTTCTGCGTATAGATAGCCTTGGCGCCGATCGCCGGCCAGCGCCCGGCTTTCTCAAGTGCGGATCGGGTATAGCGGCCAGCCGGTACGCTCGCCGGGTTACCGAGCGCGATGCGCTCCACATCGGCGCGTTCCAAATCGGGCAGTCCCTGGGGTACGACCTCGCGGTCGGCGGGCACGATCGCCACCAGCGTGTTGCGGGCGAAATCCTTCCGGGTGGTGGGCTCGATGAGCTTCTGTGCCACGGCCTTGTCCATCGATTCCTGGTCCGCCGTGGCCAGCACGTCGACCGGCGCACCAGCGGCGAGTTGCTGAACCAGGGCGTCCGACGCGGCGAAGTTGAACCGGACGTCGGTGTCGGGATTCTGGGCCTCGAAGGCCCGGCCGATCTCGTTGAAGGCATCGGTCAGGCTGGCCGCCGCCGACACGGTAAGGCCGCCCGCTGGCACCATGGAGGAGCAAGCCATGAGCCCGACTGCGCAAAGCCACGTGTTCCAAAGGGATCGCATCGCCACCTCGGCCTTCAGTACGACGTAGCGAAATATACAACCTTATATAACGGATCGCCAATAGCCGGAAGACCCGCTGTGGCGAGCCGATGCGGGTCGGGATCCCGAATGGCTCGGTTGTCACGGATGGATTGTCGCGTGCATTGTGGATTCCACCGCGTGCGGGGTACATTAAGAACAGAACAACAAGGGGTTTCGCCGCCGCCATCATCTTCATGGGGGTCATCGGGGGGCTTTTGGCCTGGGGCATGATGATAGGGCTTTTCATCGGCCCCACCCTGCTCGCAGTCGCCTTCTCTCTCCTGCGCGGCTGGGTGGGCGCGGCGCGCGCGGCGTGATCGTATAAGGGGTCAAGTCTCCCATCTTGCATAGCTTGCCTCTAGGATCTATTCTCCCCCCATGGCGAGGCCCTTAAGAATCGAATACGAAGGGGCGGTGTATCACATCACCTCGCGTGGCGACAGGCGGGAGCCGATGGCCTTGGATGATGTTGATCGGTCGGCGTTTATGGAGGTGCTGGCG
>JBOIDH010000294.1:0-3679 GCA_050740495.1 Gammaproteobacteria bacterium
CCGAAATGCGCCGCCGCGATGTAATCGACCAGTAGCTCACAAAACTCGGTCATTAAGGCCGCCAAAGGTTTATTCGCTGGAAAGGGCGCCAAGCCCGAGACCTTCCAGAGTAGGACCAACACGTCCTCGCGTTCCTCTAGGATCTTAGTAATAAGCGAGCGAGTCTGGGTACGGGGAATGGCATGTTTTTTGGTTCGCGCTAGCATTGGGGTCCCTTAAGCCGTTTTATTACGACAGTAGTGATTAATCCTAAATCAACAGCGTAATTAACGCGAAAAGTGTTCCAAAACCTCCTCCTCTTAAATTGCGGTAGCGGAGCGGACGTAACCTTGCCGCACGTAGCATTGATATAATTAGAGCATATGGAGATCACGGGGTACACGGTCCAACAGAAAATAGGCGAGGGCGGCATGGCGACCGCTTATTTGGCGCGCCAGGACTCGTTGGGCCGATTGGTCGTCTTGAAGGTGCTGCATACCGATAGGCGCAAGAACCCGCAGGATTTCGAGCGCTTTATCAACGAAGCGCGCATCGTCGCCTCGCTCAATCACCCGCATATCATTACGATTTACGACATCGGCGCCTGCGATGACGCGGCTTATATGTCGATGGAGCACGTCGAGGGCGGCGACCTGCGCAAACGCATGCGCGCGGTCATGACCCCCTTTAACGCCCTCGACATCTTGATTGCGGTCGGTAGCGGGCTCAGCGTTGCACATAAAAAAGGTATCGTCCATCGCGATGTCAAGCCGGCGAATATTCTATTCCGAAAAGACGGGACGCCTTTGCTGAGTGACTTTGGCATCGCGAAACAACTTACGACCGACCTCGACCTGACGCAAACCGGTATCTTCCTCGGAAGCCCGAACTACATGGCTCCGGAACAAGCGGAGCCTGGCTCCATCGATGGCCGCGCCGACATCTATGCCCTGGGCGTGATCCTGTATGAAATGCTGACGGGCGTGAAGCCGTATCAATCCGGCTCTGTGCTAGATGTGATCATGCAACATAAGCGGGCGCCGATCCCGCTTTTGCCTTCCGGGCTGGATCAATTCCAGCCCCTCATCAACCTCATGCTGGCGAAGAACCGCAAGGATCGGTTTCGGGACGCGGACAGCCTGTTGCATTATTTGCGGCACCTGATGCAGAGCGGGATCATCAAGACATCGACCCAGGCGAAGCTCACCCCCGATGTCGATGTCTCCGGCGAGCATACGCTGTCCCTCGACAAGGCCAGAATCATCGAGCTACCGGCGCAGACCTCCTCCCGGCGTTCGGTCCGCGCGCTGGGGGCGCTGCTGGCGCTGTCTCTCGCAGGGTACGCGGGTCTTTTTTACGCCCAGGCCCGCATCGACCGCGATGCGGGTCCACGCATCGATCCCGAGCTACAGAGCCTCGCGGTCGATGTCGATCGGAAGCTTCTGGGAGACGCCCGCGCCGCGAGTCCCGTAGCAACGAGCACCAGCGTCGATCCCGGCAGCGGGGAAGTGGTCAAGGCGCTCGCATGGCTCGCGAAGAAAAGCCTGGACGATTACCGCCTTACCCATCCTCCGCGGGACAACGCTTATTATTACTACTCACGCTTGCTCGAGATCGACCCCGGCAGCGTGCCGGCTCGCAGGGGATTATTGGCGATTGGAGAACGCTACGCGGTTCTCGCCGAGCGCGAGCTAGCCAACAACAACTACGACCGGGCCAAAGGATACGTTGCGATTGGATTGCAGTTCGCTCCGGAAAACGACACGCTTCTTGCGCTTAAATCGTTGGCGCAACGCCCGCAAGGAGGCCTGGCCGATACGCTGGCCAAGTTCTTCCGCTAAAAATCTGCTGCGCTCGGGATCTCGCGTTCCGGCGGTGCTCGGAATCCTCATGTATTTCAATATACACTCCAGTTCCTGCGCTCCGGCGGAACGCGACCTCCCTTTGCTCGCGACGATTTTTTCTCAAGCTCTCTGTCCGCTTCATCCCGGCGTCGCATCCAATTGCGCGGGGTGTCTTAAACGCATGTAGGAATTACCGTCGCGGCGCGAAAGCCAGCCGCGCACGCTGACGAGCTTACCCACCCAATGATGAAAATCTAAGCGCTTGAAATAATGGAGATCGGTGCGCTGGATTCGAACCGAGAAGGCCGGGCCGAAGTCTAACCACTGGGAGGCGCGCGTGGCGCGGACTCCGTTGATACGACCCGTGACGACTCGATAGCCCCGCGACAAACCCGCGACGCGCCCGGCATCCACGGGTTTATAGCGCGCGAGCTTCCACAGGCCGAGATTCGATCTCCGCGCCGCCCTTTCGGCGTCGCGGTAACATTCCACGTAGTCGAGGTTGGGCGGAAAAATCAACGCCGTCGCGAAGCCCCGCTCTAGTAACCATGCCTGGACATTGGTGCCATCGCGCAGCGACAAGTGGCTTAGTTGCCGCCCGAACCTATCGCGCTGCTGCCGATCGTACTGTAGGCCGACGCGGGATTGGCCCGCGAGCAGACGTTTTAGCGCTCCGCGGGCAGGTTCCGCAAGCGCTTGAGAGCGGCGGCCCTCGCGCCCGATCTCCGGTGCATTGATGCCGATGAGACGGACCTTGCGCCGGTCGGCGAGCACCACGGTGTCGCCGTCGATAACGTAACGGATTGCGGCATACTCATCGATCCCAGCGGGCGCGCACTGGAGCGGCGCGCCCTGCGGGGCCGGGCAAGCGATCCCCCAGGATGCGACGAACGCTAGGAGAGGTAGCCAGATGACCTGGACGGATACGGTAGACACCGCACCGTACACTAGGAGTGCAACTTATACTTGCGCCGGAATCGATCCACACGCCCCGCGGTATCCACGAGCCTCTGCTTGCCGGTATAGAACGGGTGACAGGCGGAGCAGACGTCGATATGGATGTCTTTACCGACCGTCGAGCGCGTAGCGAAGCTATTGCCGCAACTGCAGGTGACGGTTATCTCGGTGTATGCCGGATGAATGTCGGGTTTCATGAAAGTATCAATATAAGAAAACTATGCAATCTTAGCGACTGAGGCGTGATCAGCGCAACGGCTTGCGATTGGCGCGGCCTCCAAGCCTTCCCCGCGCTAAATGCGGAAACCCCCGTGGCGCCGCCGTTGCAGGTAGTCCGCGAGATAAAACCCCCATCCCGCGCCGAGGACCAAGGCCAAGGCCGCGAAGATCAAGTGCAACTTAAACTTCGCGATGAAGGGTTCGTTTGCGGGGTCGGTGCTTGGGGGGGTGGCGCCGCTGCTCGGAGCGGTGACTGCCGCCAATCGCGTTTGCAATTCCTCGGTCCGCAGGCGTTGTTCCTCAAGCGAGCGGGTGAGGGCCGCATTCTGTTCCTGCAATTTTTCGGTTTCGGACGCCTGCGGATCAGGCTCCTCCGCGCGCGGGTCGTTAGGGGTGGCCGGACCCGCGCTTGCGGTCCGCAGACGCTTCAGACGCTCTTTTAATTTCTTGATCTCCGCGTCCAATTGCTTGTTTTGTTTGTCCAGTGCGTCCGCCACCACGCGGGCAGGACGCTCCGGCATCAGGTAGCCGGCATCGACCCATCCGGTGATCTCTTCGGGTCCCTTTATTTGCGCCAAGCCGGCCTCCCGCTTCAACACTTCCAGTTTGGTCCCGGTGGGCAACACCTTGATGATCTCGCTTTCGAGATCCTTGTCTTTGTGGATACCGATGAGCAGCCG
>JBOIDH010000295.1:0-3676 GCA_050740495.1 Gammaproteobacteria bacterium
AATCTACCCCCAGCGCACAGTGGCAGGGCGAGACCTACTGCCAGCACCGCAACGGCACGGTCTTCCCGGTCTGGGAAAGCGTGAACGTGGTGCGGGACGAGGGCGGCGCGGTGACCGATTATGTCGTCGCCTTCTCCGACATCAGCGCCCTCCGGCGGGCCGAGGCGCAGCTTGACCACCTGGCCCACCACGACCCGCTCACCGGGCTCCCCAACCGCCTGTTGTTCAACGACCGGCTGGACCAGATGGTCGCGCGAGCGCTCCGCGAGGACGAGCACTGCGCGATCCTGTTCTTCGACCTAGACGGCTTCAAGATCATCAATGACACCCTCGGGCATTCGAGCGGCGATTTCTTGCTCCAAACCGTCGCCACGCGCATCAAGGAGCAATTGCGGAGCAACGATACGGCGGCCCGGCTCGGGGGGGATGAGTTCGTCATTCTCCTCGATCACATCGCCCATCCCGAGGACGCGGCGCGCATCGCCCGCAAGCTCCTCGAGGCCCTGGCCGCGCCCGTGGAGCTCGGCGGGGAGCGGGTCACCGTCTCCGCGAGCGTGGGTCTCGCCGTCTACCCCGATAACGGTCACGATCGGGATACGCTGCTCAGGGCCGCGGACACAGCCATGTACAGCGCCAAGGCGCAAGGGCGCAACAGCTACTGTTTCTACACCGAAGAGCTGGCGGCGCGGGCGGCCGAGCGCCTGAACATCGAGCAGGGGCTGCGGGGCGCGCTCGCTACCGAGGGCCTGGTGCTCTACTACCAGCCGCAGGTGGCATTGAGCGACGGCGCCCTCACCGGGGTCGAGGCGCTAGTACGCTGGAAGCATCCCCAGCACGGCCTGATCATGCCGGATCGCTTCATCGCGATCGCCGAGGAGAGCGGGGTCATCGAGCTGCTCGGCCGCTGGGTTCTGTTCACGGCCTGCGCGCAGGCCGTGGCGTGCTGGCGCACCGACGGGCTGCCGCTCCGTCTGTCCGTCAACGTCTCGGCCCGGCAACTCGCCCGCGACCACTTCGAGGACACCGTGCGCGAAGCACTCGCCGAGAGCGGCCTACCGGCCTCCCAACTGGAGATCGAGATCACCGAAAGCACCTTGCAGGTCATCGAGCACAGCCGGCACCTCCTCGAAGCGCTGAAGGCCCTGGGGGTCTCGATCGCGATCGATGACTTCGGGACCGGCTACTCCTCGCTCAGCGTCCTCAAACACCTGCCCCTCGACCGGATCAAGATCGACCAGTCCTTCGTGCGCGACATCCCGGGCGACGCCGATGACGTGGCAATCGTCGAGGCCATCGTCAGCCTGAGCCGGACACTGAGGCTCTGCGTCATCGCCGAAGGGGTGGAGACCGAGGGACAGCTTGCCATCCTGCGCCGCCTCGGTTGCGAGGAGGGCCAGGGCTATCTGTTCAGCCGGCCCTTGCCTGAGCTACGAAGCCTCTCGAGCGGGGAACGGCCGTGGGCGCAGCTGCCGTGGGGCTGAGGTGGGTGTTGAGAAGCCATACGGCGAAGGACAGGTAATTCAACGGAATTTGGCAATGGGTACTGCTGCGGTGATGCTGCGGTCCGCCCCGCCGAGCAGCGATTTCGCAGTCCGTCCACAGGCGGGAGCCTCTCGGGTTATTTGTGTACAACGGATCTCGAAGAAAAGCGTAATGGTCGATGACATTATCCCGGACGATGTAAAGCAGTTCATCCTTGAGCGCATCGACTCCATTGCCCAATTGGAGGCACTACTTCTTCTGCGTGGTAGTCCTCAGGTGGATTGGACCGCCAATGCAGTCGCCAAAAGGCTTTACATCGGTGAGCAAGAAGCGAGCGTGATGCTGCAACGCCTGTGCGCCGACGGTTTTCTAATCGCTAATCCGGAAAAATCGCTCCTATACCGGTATCACGTCAGATCTCCTGAGCTTGGACAGATGGTGGACCGGGTGGCCGCGCTCTATTCCAGGTACCTCATACCGGTGACCAAGCTCATTCACGCGAAGCCTCGGACCAGGGTTCAAGAATTCGCCGACGCCTTTAAGCTGAAATCAGGTAAGGATTAGAGCAATGGCCGGTTTAATAATCTATGGATTGTGTGCGATGACAGCGCTCCTATGCGCCTGCCTGCTGCTGCAGGCCTATCGTCGCGGTCGTTACCGATTGTTACTCTGGAGCGGCCTCTGCTTTGCCGGGTTAACGGTAAACAATATGCTGGTTGTCCTCGATAACGCGTTGGGGCCCGCCGCGGACCTACAAACCTGGCGGTTAGTCGTGGGGCTCCTGGCGATGCTGGTGTTGCTGTATGGCCTCATCTGGGACGCGGAGTGAGACGCGGCCATGAATTCCGTGATATTGGGTGCAATTGCGATGGCTTCGATGGTCGCCGCACTGTTCTTCCTGCGCTTTTGGCGGGATACTCGAGATCGTTTTTTCCTCCTATTCGCCACCGCTTTCGCCATAGAGGGGCTCAATCGAGCGTTATTAGGACTGACCGCGGTGTCACAGGAGCACGAACCCTTCTTTTATCTGGTACGACTTTTTGCGTTCGTGCTCATCCTGGTGGCTATTGTAGACAAGAATCGCAAAGGATAGGAATTTCAACGGTCCTTGGTCAACCAGCGCGGGAGTGGCGCACCGTCGGTCCGATAAAGTATAACCCGGAGCGTGAAAAAGCCCTATGCATCCACTGTCCGCCCGATCCCCGCGGGTTTTCTACGCCATCCTGTACATCTTCTAGCATTGGGGTTTGGCACAGGATGTGCCCCCATAGCACCGGGTACAGCCGGAACGGTTTTTGGAGTTCTGGTGTACCTGGCGTTGCAAGCCGTCCCGGTGCTGTGGTATCTAATGGTGACGGTGGTTCTGTTCGGTATCGGCGTGCTCGTATGCCACCGCGCGGGCGAGGCCCTGGGTATGCACGACCATCCCGCGATTGTTTGGGACGAAGTTGTCGGTTACCTGGTGGCCATGACAGCCGCACCGGACGGTTGGGCTTGGATGCTGCTTGGGTTCGTGCTGTTTCGAGCCTTTGATATTTTCAAGCCCTGGCCGATTCGAACCATCGATGCGCGCGTTTCGGGGGGAGTGGGGATCATGCTTGATGATGCCGTCGCGGGGCTTTACGCCTCTTTAATCATGCAGGTGACCGGATATTTGACGCACTAAGACGACGCATCTGCCTTAATACGAGAACTAGATCCATCCTATGGCGCATAACAATCTCAGCCCGTTTTCTTCTATTGCGATTATGGTGGTGCTGTTTTTCGCACCCCAAGCGTACGCCGATATCTACAAATACGTCGATAAATACGGCCGCGTCTACCTCACCGACCGGCCAAGCCATTCTGGCTATAAACGCATTGTCCGGACCTGGAAGGGTTGGACGCCCTCGGGCAAGGGATATGCCGATAGCGGGAAGAATCGTAGACTCTATGCCCCCGCCATCGCCCAGGCGGCGCTCCGGTATAAGCTTCCTCACGCTTTGTTGCATGCCGTGATCAAGGCCGAATCGGCTTACAATCCAACAGCGGTCTCGCGCGCCGGCGCGGTGGGGCTCATGCAGCTTATGCCCGGTACCGCGTTACGCTACGGCGTCAGCAACCGTAAAGACCCCATCGCGAATTTGAGCGGCGGGTCGCGTTACCTCCGCGATCTCATGGGCATGTTCAAGAATAACCTGGTGCTCGCGCTCGC
>JBOIDH010000296.1:0-3669 GCA_050740495.1 Gammaproteobacteria bacterium
GAATGGGGGCGCAAGGAGATCAACATCGCCGAAGGGGAAATGCCGGGCCTGATGGCCTTGCGGGAAGAATACAAGGGTAAAAAGCCGTTGGCGGGGGCCCGCATCGCGGGCTGTCTGCACATGACCGTGCAGACGGCGGTGTTGATCGAGACCTTGATCCAGTTGGGCGCCGAGGTGCGGTGGTCATCCTGTAACATCTTCTCGACCCAAGATCATGCCGCGGCCGCCGTGGCGGCCGCGGGTATTGCTGTCTTCGCGTGGAAAGGGGAGACGGAGCAGGAGTTCTGGTGGTGCATCGAGCAGAGTATTTTCGGTCCCGGCGGCTGGCGCCCGAATATGCTGCTCGACGATGGCGGAGATCTGACCCAAGTGATGCACGAGCGTTATCCGGAGATGCTCCAAGAGGTGCGTGGTGTGTCGGAAGAGACCACGACCGGTGTGCGGCGCTTGTATGAAATGGCACGGACCGGCGCGCTGAAGGTGCCGGCGTTTAATGTCAATGATTCGGTCACGAAATCCAAGTTCGATAACCTCTACGGTTGCCGGGAATCCTTGATGGATGGTCTGAAGCGGGCCACGGGGGTGATGATCGCCGGGAAGATCGCCGTGGTGATTGGCTATGGCGATGTCGGAAAAGGCTGCGCTCAGGCCTTGAAGGGTCTCGGCGCGACCGTCTGGATAGCGGAGATCGATCCCATCTGCGCACTGCAGGCGGCGATGGAGGGCTATCGGGTGGTGCGCATGAACGATGTCGCGGCGCGCGGGGACATTTTCGTCACCGCCACGGGCAACGTCCGGGTGATCACCCACGATCACATGCGGTCCATGAAAGACCAGACCATCGTGTGCAATATCGGCCATTTCGACGCCGAGATCGACATCGTCTCCTTGCGTCAATACCGTTGGGAAAACGTCAAACCGCAGGTGGATCAGATCCTGTTTCCCGACGGCAAACGCATCATCCTTCTGGCCGAGGGCCGCTTAGTCAATCTGGGTTGCGCCGCGGGGCATCCGAGCTTCGTCATGTCAGCGTCGTTTAGCAACCAAGTGCTGGCGCAGATCGAGCTCTGGAACAACTTTAAAAGCTACCAGAACCGAGTCTATACACTGCCCCAGCTCCTCGATGAAAAGGTGGCGCGCCTGCACCTGGCGAAAGTCGGAGCGGATCTCACGGTGCTCACGCAGGAGCAGGCGGAGTATATCCGTGTCTCGATCGAAGGGCCTTACAAACCGGAGTATTATCGCTATTAATTCCCGCCTCAGAGCTTGTGAAGAAATCGTAGCGAGCGCAGTAGGCGCTTATGAGAACGACATCGACAAAATTTTGTCGATTTGTACTGCCCCGATAGGGGCCACTTTTTCAGGGCGCAGTCTCCGAAAAAGCATAGATCCTTACGCAACCAAGCTATAGAGACCGACTTCGACGAATCTGATAGTCCCTTCTCCCTCAGGGAGAAGGTTAGGATGAGGGGAATCAAATCAAACACATGCGTCGATTATTCCGATCCCCTCACCCAAACCTTCTCCCTGTGGGAGAGGGAGAAAAGACGATGCCTGTTGCGGGAGGACAGGGACCTTGGAGAGGTAACCCAAATTTTCACGTATGTGTGGTTAAATTAATTCACAAGCTCTCAGTAGTGATCGCCGTACCACGGGCGATTAAAACGCTCGGCGGTGCCGCCGACAAGCGCCATGGGAACTCCAAACAGCCATAGCTTCAGCTTCGAGTTTTTCCCGCCCCGAACCCCGGAAGCGATCGGCAAGCTTCAGGTCACCCGCGATCGGCTCGCGCGCCTCAAGCCGGATTATTTCTCGGTTACCTTCGGAGCGGGAGGCAGCACGCGCGAGCTGACCTTCGAGACGGTGCAAGAGATCAGCTCGGCAACCGGGATCGCGGCCGCCCCGCATATCTCGTGCATCGGGAGCACCATCAGCAGCCTGCGTGAGATCTTAAGCACCTACAGGAGCGCCGGCATCAAACATATCGTGGCATTGCGCGGCGATCTGCCCTCGGGCGCCGCGGGCCACGGTGAGCTGCGTTACGCCAATGAGTTGGTGGAGTTCATACGCGAGGAGACAGGCGACTATTTTTTTGTGGAAGTCGCCGCCTATCCGGAGTTTCACCCGCAGGCGCCGAGCGCGGACATGGATCTCAGGAACTTCAAGCGTAAGGCGGAGGCCGGGGCCGACCGCGCGATCACGCAATATTTCTATAACCTGGATGCCTATTGGCGGTTCGTGGAGAGCTGCGGGGCGCTCGGGGTCCAGATCCCGATCATCCCCGGTGTCATGCCCATCATCAACTGTACGCAGTTGCTGCGCTTCTCGGACGCCTGCGGCGCCGAGATCCCGCGTTGGATCCTGCGGCGTTTAAAGGATTTTGGGGATGACCGCGTCTCGATTCGCAATTTCGGCATCGATGTGACCACCGATCTGTGCCGTCAGCTCTTGGACAAGGGGGCGCCGGGGCTGCATTTTTACACCATGAATCAAGCCGAGGCGTCCGAGGCGATCTGGGCTAACCTCGGGTTGGCCCGCGAAAGACCCATGGTGAAACCCGCGGTCTCGGGCGGCTAGCGGACCATCGCCACCCTTGTCCGCGCGGCTTTCCACACGGCCTCCCAAGACCCCGCTGCTGCTGGTCGATGACGATGCGTTGATCGTGGAATCGCTGGCGCTGGTTTTGGAGGACGATTACGAAATCCATACCGCCGGCACCCGGCCGGAAGCCAAGGCCTTGATACGGAAATTGGGCCAACAAGTACCGTTGGCCTTGGTGGATCTCGGACTGCCGCCGACACCGCATAGTCCGGAGGAAGGCTTTGCGTTGATCGGCGAGCTGCTGGCGGTCGATCCCAGCGCGCGCGTGCTGGTGCTCTCGGGGCAGGATACGCGCGCCAATATTCAGCATGCACTCACCTTGGGCGCCGTGGATTTCATTCCGAAACCCGCGGACCCCGCGTTGCTGCAAGCGCGTTTGACTCATCACGCGATGATCCGGGAGGTCGAGCAGGCGGCGGCTCCGCGCGCAGGCGGGCTGGAAATGCTCGGTCATAGTCCCGCCATCGACGCCCTCCGGGAGCAGATCCGCCAGTTCGCCGATGCCCCCTTCGCCGTGCTCATCGAGGGCGAGTCGGGTGTCGGCAAGGAATTGGTCGCGAACCGCTTACATTATGAAAGCCGGCGCGCACGATTCCCCTTGGTGACGATTAACTGCGCGGCCTTCACGCCGGAGCTTCTGGAGGCGCAGTTGTTCGGGCAGATCAAAGGCGCGTTCACCGGGGCGAGCGCGACCAAAAGCGGTGTGTTGGAGGAAGCGGGTGGCGGCAGCTTGGTCCTGGACGAGGTCGGCGAGCTGCCGCCGGCGTTGCAGGTTAAGCTGCTGCGGGTGCTCGAAAACGGCGAGTACTACCGGCTGGGCGAGACCCAGCCCCGGCGCTCCCAAGCAAGAGTCTTCGTGGCGACGAACCTCGATCTACGCGCTGCCGTCAGGCGCGGTTCGTTTCGCCACGACCTGTATTACCGCTTGAGCGTGCTCGCGATTCAGGTGCCCCCCTTGCGTGAGCGTGGTGAGGACTGCTTGCTGCTGCTGGAGCATTTTCAGCGTTTGTACGCGGCATCGGTGGCTCCGTTCACCTTACACGAGGCGGCAAGACAAGATCTGCTGTC
>JBOIDH010000297.1:0-3650 GCA_050740495.1 Gammaproteobacteria bacterium
GCCCAGCGGCGATCGGGGCGCTGAAGCGGACATGCATGGCGCGCAAAGGAAGGCAGCCGGACTCGGCATTGACACGATCGCATTCGAAGCGGGCGGTGAACGGCGGCCGGGTTTTGAACGCAAGGGCCTGATCTTGCACCGTCGCAACCTCGGTCAGCGAGCGAATACCCGTACCCCAGACGAGCTGCACCTCGGTGTCCGGTGGCAGCGTGCGCCGGCAGCGCAGCACGGCAAGCCGTGATTCGGCGCGAGCTAGGGCTTCGTCCTTGACCTTGAGGGTGGTCTCGCCGCCGATCTTCCACAGCAGCCGAAAGTATTGATAGCCGAGCAAGCGCCGCTGCGCCAGCACCTCGCGGCGTGCATCACCGCCCAGCACATCGACCTCGATGCGCTCCGAGATCCCCTTGACCTGGCAGTGGGCGTGCTTGGTGATGGATTCGGGCCGCGCCTCGGCGTCCAAGGCCAGAACGAAAATCTGATTCTCGTCGATGCCGGTATCGCCCTCGTCGGGCAACGAGGATAGGACCGCGGGACCCCCGGTGCTGAACGAGAACTCCTGGGCGCCGCCGAGGGACTTCCCGGCCAGCGTGGTGACGTCCGTCTTAAGCTTAAACGTGCATTTCACCCCGGCCGGCAAGTCGCGCGCGAAGTCATAAACCCAATTGCGCGCATCCGCCCAACGTCCCTTCCCGCTTTGCGGACAGTCGATCGCGAAGGGCTCGGGAATGCGGGGATCCCCGAAGGTGACCATCTGCTCCGAAAACCGCGCGGCTACCTGGCGGACGCCTTTAACCGTTCCTTGGGGGGTGAACACCTCCACCTGCGCGCGCTCGCGCGGCGCGGGTTCCGCCGCTAGCGACAAGCTCACCACCAAGGCGAGCCAAGCGGTTAGGTAGCGCATGCTGTTCTCCCGTGACGGCGGCGCGCCGTTAACGATGGACCTTACAGGATAGCTCACTCCAAGGCCTGTTGCACACGGCGCACGCTACTTGCTAGGCTATCGTTCGGGCTGCGGTTGTTGCGCTTCCTGAGCAACAAGCTCAACGCGAACAATGGCGTGACGGGGAGAACTAACCACACATATTTGAAATTTCGGGTACCACTCCAGGGCCCCTGTCCTTCCGGGACAGGCATTGTCTTTTCTCCCTCTCCCTCCGGGAGAGGGTTGGGGCGAGGGGATCGAAAGCATAGACGAATGTGTTTGATTCGATTCCCCTCATCCTAACCTTCTCCCTGAGGGAGAAGGGACTTCCAGATTTGTTGAAGTCGGTCTGTATAACGTTGGTTGCGTGAGGATCTATTATGTTGAACGGTAAAACGGCGATCGTGACTGGCTCAACGAGTGGGATAGGTCTTGCGATCGCCGAGGCCTTGGCTGAGGCGGGCTGCAATATCGTCTTGAACGGATTCGGAAACGCGGATGAAATCGAGAAGCTGAGGCTGGGACTCGAGTCCGGGCACGGCGTCCGCGCACTGTATCATGGCGCCGATATGTCCAAGCCGAGTGAGATAGCCGGCATGGCGCAAGAGGCGCTCGCTAGCTTCGGCGCGGTCGATATTTTGGTGAACAACGCAGGGATCCAGCACGTCGCGCCGATCGAAGACTTTCCCCCGGAGAAATGGGACGCGATCATCGCGATAAACTTGTCCTCGGCGTTCCACACGATTCGTGCGCTTCTGCCGGCCATGAAGGCCAAGCGCTGGGGACGTATCATCAACATCGGCTCGGCGCACGCGCTCGTGGCCTCGCCCTTCAAATCCGCTTATGTCGCCGCGAAGCATGGGCTGCTCGGCCTCACGAAGACCGTGGCGCTCGAAGTCGCGGAGCACGGGATCACCTGTAACGCGATCTGTCCCGGTTATGTGTTCACGCCGCTGGTCGAGGGCCAGATCGACGACACCGCCAAGGCGCGCGGCATTGAGCGTGAGGCGGTGATTCGAGACGTGTTGCTGGCGGCCCAAGCCACCAAGCAATTCGTCAAACCCGAGGACCTGGGTCAATTGGCGGTCTTCCTGGCGAGCGATGCCGCGGTCCAGATCACGGGTGCGGCGCTTCCGGTCGACGGCGGTTGGACCGCGCATTAGCGATCCTGGGACAAGCGGCGCGGTGAGTACCCCAGTGCAGCCAAAACCCATCAATCTCGCGCTCCAAGGCGGAGGAGCGCACGGCGCCTTCACCTGGGGCGTGCTAGATACACTCCTCGAAGATGAGCGCATCGAGATCGAGGCCATCAGCGGTACCAGCGCTGGGGCGATGAACGCCGCGGTCCTCGCGGACGGTATGATGGAGGGCGGGCGCGAAGGCGGGCGGCGGGCCTTGGAAGAATTCTGGGCCGCCGTCAGCCGGGCGGCTCTCGGGAGCCCGCTCAAACGCTCTGTCTGGGACATGATGACCGGAAATTGGAACCTGGATTTCTCGCCCAGCTATCTCTTCTTCGACCAACTGAGCCGCCTCGCCTCGCCCTATCAGACGAATCCGCTGAATCTCAATCCCCTGCGGGATCTGGTGCTGCGGCAGGTGAACTTCGAGCGCTTGCGCCGCTGCGACTGTATCAAGCTCTTCATCTCCGCAACCAGCGTGCGTACCGGCAAGGTCAAGGTGTTCGGGCATGCGGAGCTGTCCGTCGACGCCCTCATGGCTTCGGCCTGTTTACCCTTGCTCTTCCAGGCTGTCGAGATCGACGGCGAGGCCTATTGGGACGGAGGTTACATGGGGAATCCCGTGCTCTTTCCGTTTTTCTATCGGTGTCGCCATCCCGATGTCGTCATCGTCCAAATTAATCCACTCGAGCGCGAGGATACACCCACCACGGCGCCGGAGATCATGGATCGCGTCAACGAGATCACCTTCAATTCAAGCCTGATGAGCGAGTTCCGGGCGATCGATTTCGTGGCGCGACTCCTTGATCAAGGCGCGCTGGATCCGAAGCGTTACAAGCGGATCCATCTGCACATCATCGACGCGGACGAGCGGCTCGGCGGCCTTACGGCATCGAGTAAATTCAATGCCGAATGGGCGTTTCTACGGCACCTGCACGAGATCGGCCGGGCCGCGGCAAGCGAGTGGCTGGATAAGCACTATGAGAACATCGGCGTGCGTTCGACGGTAAACGTGCGATCGCTGTTTACGTAAGAAAGTTGCGAAGCGCCGGTTACTTTAGTCGTTTCGACGTATGAGGGCTTGATGGTGCGCAGGGCGATCGTTAAGAAGGAGGGGGCCAATGTTCTCCGTTGAGGATTTCAATGCGCTGATGAAGGCGGGGGAAGTTCGACTTGTCTACTCATTCTGTCCTGACCCGAACGGTGGAGTCACCAATCTCGGAGAACAGCAAGTCGATCCCAATCAACCGGAACTCCCTTCCACGAGCCTCTTCTACAAAAACTACTTCGGGGACCGACTGAAGCTGACCCTTGGTCCGATCGTCAAGTCCCATCTTGACGGCCCCGTTGTGGGTCGGGTTGCCTTTGGGAACTTCGCCGGGTGTGTTGACCTTCGCGCTTCTGGTAACTGCATCGAGTTGGCTCCTCACGAAGTCATTTCAGTAGCAACCAACGAACGAATCACTCTTCGAGGGAATGTAGCTGCATACATCCTTCCTCGTTTGACCAATGCCGATGCTGGGCTCCTCTATGTACCCTCCTACATTGAC
>JBOIDH010000298.1:0-3644 GCA_050740495.1 Gammaproteobacteria bacterium
CAGGGATGCGATTAGACCGTATGGATTGGGAACCCGTTATCGGACTCGAAATTCACGCGCAGCTCGCGACCAGGAGCAAGATCTTTTCCGGGGCCGCCACCGCATACGGCGCCCTTCCGAATACGCAGGCCTGCGGCGTCGATCTGGGGCTGCCCGGGGTGCTGCCGGTGCTCAATAAAGAAGCCGTGAGGATGGCGGTGAAGTTCGGACTGGCGATCCATGCGGACATCAGCCGGAGATCGGTATTCGCGCGCAAGAACTATTTCTACCCCGATCTCCCCAAAGGCTATCAGATCAGCCAGTATGAGATCCCCATCGTTGGACAGGGATCGATCGAGATCGAGAGCGAAAACGGCGCCGTTTTGCGTATTGGCATCACACGCGCCCACCTCGAAGAGGATGCCGGGAAATCGCTTCATGAAGACTTTCACGGCCTGTCAGGCATCGACTTGAACCGGGCGGGAACGCCGCTGCTTGAAATCGTCTCGGAACCGGAGCTGCGTTCGGCCAAACAAGCCGTCGCCTACATGAAAAAGATCCATAGCTTAGTCCGGTATCTCGAAATCTGCGATGGAAACATGCAGGAAGGCTCGTTTCGCTGTGACGCCAACGTCTCGGTCCGCCCGCAAGGACAAACCACGTTCGGAACTCGGGCCGAAATTAAAAACCTGAACTCGTTTCGCTTCGTCGAGCGGGCCATCAATTACGAGATCCAACGGCAGATCGACTTGCTTGGATCCGGCGGGCGGGTCGTCCAGGAGACCAGGCTCTACGATGCCGAACGCGGTGAGACCCGCTCGATGCGCTTAAAAGAAGAGGCCAACGATTACCGGTATTTTCCCGATCCCGATCTCTTACCCTTGGATCTCAGCGAAGAATTCATCGCCGGCGTCGAGGCCACGCTACCCGAGCTCCCCGATGCCAAGAAACGCCGGTTCATGGCCGAGGTCGGGTTGTCGCCCTATGACGCGGCGCTCATGACGGCGAACCGGGAGACCGCGGACTATTTCGAGGCCACCGTTGCGGCCTCCGGCGGTCAGGCCAAGCTCTGCGCTAACTGGGTGATGGTCGAATTGATGGCCGTGCTCAACCGTGAGGGCATAGACATCACCCAAAGCCCCATCAGCCCGGCGATGCTCGGGGGCTTGGTCCGGCGGATTGCCGACAACACGATCTCCGGGAAGATCGCCAAAGGGGTGTTCGAGGCCTTATGGAACGGCGAGGGTGACGCCGATGAAATCATTCGCAACCGGGGATTGGACCAGGTAACCGATACGGCCGCGATTGCGGAGATGATCGACGAAGTACTGCAACAGAATCCGTCGCAAGTCAGTCAATACCGCCAAGGCAAAGAGCAATTGCTGGCCTTCTTCGTGGGGCAGGTAATGAAGAAATCCAGGGGCAAAGCCAACCCGCAGCAGATCAATGCGATCCTCAAACAGAAGCTAGAAAGTCCCTGAACCGCCGGTGGTTCCTACGTTGGTTCTTCGTCCCGGACTCCGCGTAAGCTCCTGCAACGTTGCTAGCCACCTCGCCCAATCCGTCACCAGCCGCGATGCCGATCGGGAAGACTCGGCTCCGAAGACGTCCACCTGTCCGGAAGAGTGCACGATCCATGCTTCTTGCGCACCTGCATCGAGATACAGTTGCACACGCTCTTGAAGCTCGCCATAGGTGTTCGAGGGCGGCATCACTTCGATACAGAGCTCAGGCGCTTCTTCGAACGCAGCCGCCCATTCCTCCCATATGCGAACGTGGCGAGCGAGGAACGCCGTCGAACACCACACCACATCCGCGACCCGCAGCCCCCCCGAGGTTACGATTGCACATTCGGTGAACGCCTTACTGCCAAGCCGGTCCTCAAGCAACCTCACCAAGCTCGAGGCGATACTCATATGACGGGGACTTGCGGGCGGTGTCATTTCGATATGCCCCCATTTGTTGATCTCAATCCGATACGGCAGATTGCGCAGTGTGGGATCTTCCAGTACCCCCGCCCAACGTAGTACGAGCTCGGCGGGAGCCAAGGCGTTGCGTGCAGCGGGTGAGACAACGGACATTAGGCTAATCTCTCGATGTGTAAGACTCTTCATATTAGCACTCCGCCTCGCTCCGTGCATGCCTCCCCGTTTTGATTCATGTCGTAGAAACGCAGCCAGATGCGGGAGAGGAGGCCGCGGGGGATGTAGTTCCGCCATATCATGGTGCTGCCACAGAACGTCTTTTTTTATCGGGCTTTTTTGCCGGACAGGGATGCCGTGAGTTCATTTCAAATTCGCCTGCACCCTGTGAATTTTCTCTTAGCGTTCTCAAATTTAGGAACTATGTTGAATGTCTTTTTTATGTAATATTTGTAACATTCTGTACTCGCTTGCTTAAATCCGTTAATCCACAAGATCTGTGGATAACTTTGTGGATTAGTTGTTTTGAAAGCGCCCATTCATGCACGCCGCTTGACCGGCGGCGGAATTAGCGAATATTTAATCGAATTGTCATTTTCTATTTTATTTATAACAACTTAGACAATTTTTATCATGCGATTGAACGACATCCACGATGCGCGGGTTCAGTGCTCGGATCGCAATCGGTTGCCGGTGAATAAGGATGCTGGCGGAGCGCTGCCGGGACAGCGTCGTTGGAACTTTCCGCGGGCGCCCGCGTCTTAGCAGGTACGTTCGTTATGAACGTTCCCGCTCTCCCTCCCTGAGCGGGACTTTCTGCCCGGTATCCCCAACCGGGCCAAGTTGGCCTCGGTAAGTTTTTCTCCCCTAGTTGCACCGAGGCCTTTTTTTATCCGTTCCGCCGGGTACGTTCCAACCGCTGCCCACCGCAAACTTCGCATTGCCGGATGTCAAGTCGCGAACGCATCTTGTATCCTGCGAGCACGTTCAAAATGAAAACTGCATAGACTACGTGAGCAAATCTATAGCCTTCCTTGTCGTGGCAGTGGTGTTGGCCCCTGCCGAAGGGCACGCGGACTCGGCGGCGGGGGAGGCTAAGGTGGCGGTGTGCGCGGCCTGCCACGGGGAGCACGGAAACAGTCAGAATCCCGAGTGGCCAAAGCTCGCCGGCCAGCATCCGAAGTATCTCGCGCAACAGCTTCGTGACTTCAAAACCGGGACGCGCAAGAATGAGATGATGAGTGCGATGGCGGCGCCGCTCAGTGAAGCGGACATCGGCGATATTGCGGAATTCTACTCGGTTCAGAAACGACAAACGGGGATGGCGGACCCAGGGCTTGTGGATTCGGGTGAGCGCTTATATCGCGGCGGGAACTCCACCACCGGAGTCCCGGCCTGCATGGCATGTCATGGACCCGCGGGCGCCGGCAATCCGGCGGCCGGGTATCCGACCCTAAGCGGTCAGCATGCGACGTACACGCGCAACCAACTGCACGCTTATCGCTCCTCCGAGCGGCGGAACGGAAAGATAATGCAGGCAATCGCCGCCAGAATGTCTGAATCGGAAATCGAGGCGGTGGCGTCATATATCGCGGGATTACGGTAGTGGGACAGTCGGACCCGCGACCACGCCTCCGGCAAGGACCTGCCGCCTTCGGGAACCCTTTCGATTCAGGCGCCAGCCACTTCGATTCAAACCACTTTAAGGGGGTGTTATGCACGCAAGGTTTCGGTGGGTAGTCA
>JBOIDH010000299.1:0-3639 GCA_050740495.1 Gammaproteobacteria bacterium
AGGCCAAGGAGCGGGTGGCCCAGGTTCTATCGGAGGTGGGACTCAGCGCCGCCAGCGGCGATCGGTTCCCCCACGAGTTCAGCGGCGGCCAGCGCCAGCGCATCGCCGTCGCTCGGGCCCTGGTGACCTACCCCAAGTCCATCATCCTGGACGAACCGGTAAGCGCCCTGGATGTCTCCATCCGCGCCCAGGTGCTCAATCTACTGAAGGACATCCAGCACCGGCTGGGCCTGAGCTACTTCGTCATCTCCCACGACCTGGCTACAATGCGTTACATCAGCAGCCGCCTGAACGTGATGTACGCCGGGAAGATCGTCGAGACGGGCCAGTCCCAGGAGGTCTACAGCAACCCGCTGCACCCGTACTCCCAGGCCCTTCTCTCGGCGGCCCTGCCCCTGCACCCCTCCTTCCGCAAGAGCCGCATCGTCCTCTCGGGAGAGGTGCCCAGCCCCCTCAACCCACCCTCTGGATGTCGTTTCCATCCCCGTTGCCCGCTGCGCATGGCCATCTGCTCGGAGCTGGAGCCGTTGCTCAAGGAGCCCGCCCCCGGGCGCCTCGTCGCCTGCCACGCGGTTAACAAGCCCGACTAAGTGTTCGACTAAGTGTCATCGCCGCTAAGATAACTGACCGGTCAGCCACAGGCCCTTGGGCCTTCTCCCTCGTGGAGCCACTATCGAGGACGCCCGTTCATCGTCGGCAGTCCGAGCTGGTGGGCATGTGTTCCGTAACCCTGCGTTTCTATTCGAAATACTGGCGCGGATCATCGAAGTTATCTTAGCGGCGATGCGACTAAGTGTAGAGCCCTGCCCTGACCGCCCCTGCCAACGCGTCCGCCGCCGTGCGCGACCGCATGCCGTACGTCACCGATGGGCCCGACGACGGACACCTGTCCGAGTCGGCTAGCCTGGATTTCCACGGACAGCTATTAGCATAAGAAGTTAGCCTCTCCGCCGCGCATCTGCCTTTCGAGGGAGCGCAGCAAAGGCCGATGTTTCCTGGCCTAGTGCGCCATACAGCACTGCCGGGGCCGGCCGTTCTCATTACGAAATTAGTGCGCTGAAAGCCGTATTAACATGGCAGTTCTGTCGCGGCCGTCCGCGGACTGCGTCACCGCCGGACCTGCCCGTAATAGCCGCCCATGCCCATTTTTAAAGGCATATATTACTATCATGGTTCCAACACTGGAACATGATTGACACGATCTGTTTCTGGTTGATACCGTGCATCTATGGGCATCGGCGCACCAAAAGACATAAGCGAATGCCGCCGCTTCTTCCAGGAGCCGCGCAACCCCCAACACCGCCTCTACGAAGCCCTGCGCGCCTACTTCGTCGAGAGCCGCCTCGCCAAACAGGTCGCCCGCGCCTTCGGCTACTCGGTCGGCTACTTTCACGTTCTCTGCCATCATTTCCGCCGCGAACTAGACCCGGTCTTCTTTGTTTCTCCGCGCCGCGGCCCGCGATCCCAGCCCAAAAAGTCGGCGGCTCGCGACCTCATCATCCGCTTGCGCAAGCAGAACTATTCGGTCTACGAGATCAGCCAAGCCCTCAAGGAAAGCGATCGTCCGCTGAGTCCCACCGCCGTGCGCGAAGTCCTGAAAGAGGAAGGATTCGCACCACTGCCGCGACGCCTCGATGAGGAACGCCCAGATTATCCGCGACCGACCATCGAACCGGTCGCCGACGTGCGCCAGTTTTCGCTGGCCCCGCGCACCTTTATGACCCGCTGCGGCGGGCTCTTTCTGTTCGTGGCCGATCTGGTAGGTCTCGGCTGCGCGCGGCTGGCCGCTGGGGCACGCCTTCCCGGTTCTCAGATGATTCCGGCCGAACATGCCCTGCGGGCTTGCCTGGCTCTGAAGCTTTGGTCGGTCGAGCGCAAGAGCCACATTATGGCATTGGTCACCGATGAAGGCTTGGCGCTGTTCGCGGGGCTGAATGCCATCCCCAAGAAAAGCTATTTCTCGGAATACTCCTCGCGCATCGACCCCGCCAAAACGACGCGGCTGCTCGCCAGTTGGCATGAGCAACTGGATGGCAGCCGGCTCTTTCCGGGCGAATCCTTCAATCTGGATTTCCACTCGGTGCCCTACTACGGCGAAGACCCGGTCCTGGAGCGCCATTACGTGTCGGCCCGCAGCCGCCGCCAGCCGAGTGTGCTGGTGTTTCTGGCTCAAGATGCCGACGGGCGAGCCTTCTGCTATTCCCATGCCAACCTCCGGAAAGGAGAGGAGGCCGACGAGATCTTCCGATTCATCCAGTTCTGGAAACGCGTCCGGGGCGACTACCCACGCCACTTGGTGTTCGATTCGCGGCTGACGACCCACGCCAACTTGGCGCGCCTGGATCGCATGGAGATCACTTTCATTACCCTGCGGAAACGCTCCCCCGCACTGCTGAAGGAGATCGTCCTTCTGCCCCGCTCGGCTTGGACGGTGATCGAACTGGATGTGCCCACCCGCAAATACCGCTTTCCGCGGGTCTATGAGCGAACCGTCCGACTGGCTGGGCGCGACTTCCGTCAGTTCTTTGTCCAAGATCTGGGTCACGACGAACCCACCATCCTGCTCACCAACCAGCACCGGGTCTCCGCCAAACCGATCATCACGCGCTACGCCCAACGCATGCTGATCGAGAACGCGCTTTCCGACGCTGTTCGCTTCTTCCACCTGGACGCGCTCTCTTCCGCCGTGGGGCTCAAGGTGGACTTCGACATGGCCTTGCTGGTGATCGCCAGCGGCCTCTATCGCCTGCTGGCGAAGAGGATGCGCGGCTACAGTGACGCCCAGGCTCGGCAAATCTTCCGCGACCTGATCGACATGCCCGCCGATGTCCGCATCACCGACACCGAGGTGCAAGTCAGCTTTCATCGGCGTGCCCACCTGCCCATCATTCTCGCCTCCGGCCTTATGGGAAAACCCATTTCTGTGCCCTGGTGGAATGGGCTACCATTGCGCTTGACTACGGATCACGTTCCGGGAAATCGGCCTCGCACTTAGGCCAATAGTTGTCCGTGGAAATCCAGGCTAGCCCAGTCCTCGCGGGGGAGGAGCAGGAATGGCCGGGAAATCTTCTAAGATGCCTCCGATTCATCCGGGCGAGAACCTGCGCGAGGACTTTCTTCGGCCGCTCGGTCTGAGCGTCAACCGCCTGGCGATGGAATTGCGCGTCCCGGTCACTCGCATCAGCGAGATTGTTCACGGCCGCCGCTCGATCACCGCCGACACGGCGCTGCGGCTGGGCCGTTACTTTGGAACGAGCCCGCAATTTTGGATGAACCTGCAGGCGAACTATGATCTTGAGGTGGCGCAGGACGCCGCTGGAAACCGCATTGAGAGCCAGGTAAAGCCTCGCTCGGCGGCCTGAAAACAAAAGCAAATGGCGGGCGCAGCAGATGCGCCCCTACGGAGCTACGATCAGCTCGGCCGAGGCGCCCGGCGCGCCGCGCACCTCGATGCGCGAGGACGTGGGCAGCGGCACCGGCTCGCGGAACCAATAGACCAGCGGATAGCGCGCCTGAAATGAGCGCACCCACACCAGCGTCTCGCGCGTGCCGTCGGGGCGCAGCGCGCGCACCTCGACCGGCTCGCCTTCCGCAGCCAGTGGCTTCACTCCCAGCGCCCGCGCACCTTGCCGCAGGACG
>JBOIDH010000300.1:0-3638 GCA_050740495.1 Gammaproteobacteria bacterium
GAGCAGCCCAAGCGCGTGCTGCGCCGCAACGAGCTCGTCGCGGCCTTGGCCGACGAAGTATTCATCGCCCACATCACACCCGGCGGCCAGACGGAAGATCTAGCGCGGATGCTCAAGAGATGGCGGCTACCGGTCCTATGGCAGGGAGAATTGACGGACGCCTAAGGCTCTGCCCCTCCGAAAGAGCTTCACTGTTGCATCAAGCAATGGGGTCAGACACTGTGAGATTCCCACGAATTTACGCTCATTTTGAGCAGTCGTGGCAGTGTCTACACGAATGGTACTTACTTAAGACGGGAGTCCAAAATTTCCGTCATTACTAGCGAGCGCTGCTGCGCCGATTGCCTAGTCCAATCAAGATACCGCCACTATAATAGGGCGCTGTTCCACGAATCCTTCGCGCACGTTCATATCGTGAGGAGTCCATCATGTCAACAAAAAAAATTTACGCAGTGCCCGCGAATTTCGCGCATCGGGCATACGTCAACGCCGAGCAATATCGAGCGCTGTATCAACGCTCGGTAGCGGACCCCGCGGCGTTCTGGGCCGAACAAGCGGCGGACTTCGTGACCTGGTACCGGCGCTGGGATAGGGTCGAGGAGTGGGATTACAGCGCCGGGAAGATTCGTTGGTTCGAAGGGGCGACGCTCAACGTCGCTTACAACTGCCTTGACCGGCACCTGGATGCGCGCGCAAACCAAGTCGCGATCCTCTGGGAAGGTGACGACCCCAAGGAGAGCAGGCACATCACCTACCGCGAGCTCTACGACAGCGTCTGCCGCTGTGCCAACGCGCTCAAGGCGCGTAGGGTCAGGCGCGGGGATCGGGTCGCGATCTACATGCCGATGATTCCAGAGACGGCGATTGCGATGCTTGCCTGCGCTCGGATCGGCGCCATCCACTCGGTGGTGTTCGGCGGCTTTTCCCCCGAATCGCTGAAGGATCGCGTCTTGGATTCGGATTGCCGTGCGGTGATCACCGCCGATGAGGGACTCCGGGGCGGCAAGAAGATAGCGCTCAAGGCGAACGTCGATGCGGCCCTCACCGCCTGCCCCGAGGTGCATACCGTGTTGGTGGTACGGCGGACCGGGGCGCCCATCCCCTGGGATCCGGGCCGGGACCGGTGGTATCACGAGGAAACGGCGAAGGTAAGCAGCGATTGCGCCCCGGAGGTGATGGACGCCGAGGACCCGTTATTTATCCTTTATACCTCGGGGTCCACCGGTAAACCCAAGGGCGTGCTCCACACGAGTGGGGGTTATCTCGTCTACGCGGCTATGACGCATCACTACGTGTTCGATTATCACCCCGGCGATATCTATTGGTGCACGGCGGATCTGGGCTGGGTGACGGGTCATTCGTACATTCTCTATGGACCGCTTTGCAATGGAGCGACGACGTTGATGTTCGAAGGGATCCCGACCTCCCCCGATCCCGGCCGGTTCTGGGACATCGTCGATAAACACCAGGTCAACATCTTCTATACCGCGCCGACGGCGATCCGCGCGCTCATGGCCCAAGGGGATGGGTGGGTCCGGCGCAGCCGGCGGGCGAGTCTGCGCCTCCTCGGGACCGTCGGGGAGCCCATCAATCCGGAGGCCTGGGAGTGGTACTACCATGTCGTCGGCGAGGGGCGCTGCCCGATCGTGGATACCTGGTGGCAGACCGAGACCGGCGGGATCCTGATCACACCGCTGCCGGGCGCGACACCGCTCAAGCCCGGATCGGCGAGCTTACCGTTCTTTGGGATCGTGCCCGCCATGGTGGATGAGAAAGGCCGGGTTTTAGAGGGCGAGGCCGAAGGCGCCTTGGTCATCACCCGTCCTTGGCCTGGGCAGATGCGCAGCGTCTATGGGGATCATCAGCGCTTCGTGGACACCTATTTCCGGCGCTATCCGGGCTTTTTTTTGACCGGGGATGGGGCGCGCCGCGACGCCGACGGCTATTATTGGATCACCGGGCGGGTAGACGATGTCATCAATGTCTCCGGTCACAGGCTCGGCACCGCCGAGATCGAGAGCGCGCTCGTCTTGCACGACAAAGTCGCCGAAGCCGCGGTCGTCGGCTATCCCCATCCGATCAAGGGCCAGGGGATTTACGCCTACGTAACGCTGATGAACGAAGAGCCGCCTTCAGAGGCGCTGCGCAAGGAACTGGTGGAGCATGTGAGGCGGGAGATCGGCGCCATCGCCACCCCGGATGTGATCCAATGGGCGCCCGGCCTGCCGAAGACGCGCTCGGGAAAGATCATGCGCCGCATCCTGCGCAAGGTCGCGGCGAACGAGATCGATAATCTCGGCGACATCACCACCCTTGCCGATCCCGCCGTCGTTCCCGATCTCATCCGCAACCGCATCGAAGCCTAGCGCCGGTGACCGCGGCTCGATGCCGAGGCGCGGCGATGCAGCGGGGCGCCGTGTTTATCGAGCATCGAGCCTGCGGGTTACGGCATGATGAAATTAGGTTTCCCTTGTTCCCCGGTAAATACGACCATGAACTTGAGCGGCGTGTTGCCCAGGTTGCGCGCCTTGTGCCAGGTGTTCACGGCCTCGAGAAATCCTTGTCCGGCTTGGAAAGACTGCCGCGTGCCGTCGTCGAACTCGACCGTGAACGTACCCTCGATGACGTAGATGTACGGGGAACTCGGGTGTTGGTGGCGATCGCTTTCGCCACCGGGTTCTAGATCGACGAGCAGCGCGGTCACTTCGGGTTGGTTCGTTGATGGGTACTGAAGCGCTTGTCCCTTGATCGTCGTCGAACCTTTGAAGACCTCGGTCGCTTTGAAACCGGCCGCCGCCTGCGCGCCGGCGCCAGTGACGCCGAGTAACGTAAAGAACGCGGTCAGCAAGATTGAACGTAGCATCTGAGCTCTCCCTCGAAAATCGCCGTTGGTCGTCTCTTATTGTAGCCCAAGGTCGGCGCCGGGGGGCGTCTCGGCATAAAGGTACGCGCGCGAGGCGGGCAAATCATTGAGACCGGGACGGCTGAAGGCGACTTGAAATAATTGCAGCCAGCCGGTGGTGAATGAAGCGATGGAACCGCAAAGATAGAGGCGCCAAGCCCGGACAAATTCCTCGCCATGCTCGCCACCCACGCGCTCGGCGTGATGCTCGAAGCGTGCGAGCCAATCGCCCAGGGTGCGAACGTAGTGCAGGCGCAGGTTCTCGATGTCCAGGACCGACAGGGCATGGGGCTCGAGTACCTCCATGATTTCGCGCAGCGTCGGGGCATAGGTCCCGGGAAAGATGCGCTTTTCGACCCAACTATTCACGCGATAGGCTTGGTTGCGGCCGATGCAGTGGATGAGGCCGCGGCCATGGTCTTTCAAGCAGCGATCGATCACCGATCCGAACGCCCGGTAATGCGCGGCGCCCACGTGTTCCAGCATCCCGACCGATACGAAGGCGTCATAGTGTCCGCGAATATTCCGGTAGTCGTCCTCGATGTACGTCACCCGTTCCGCGAGACCTTGGCCGGCGGCGCGCTTGCGCGCGTATTCGATCTGCCCCTTGGAGAGGTTATAGGCAGTGACCGTCACCCCGTAAGTGCGCGCCATGAAGAGCGCGAGACCGCCCCAACCACACCCGGCCTCGACGACGGCTTCTCCGGGCCGCAGGCGTAGCTTGCGGCAGATATAA
>JBOIDH010000301.1:0-3634 GCA_050740495.1 Gammaproteobacteria bacterium
AGGCCGGACTGGTCATCTACGGTTACGTCATCCTCGAAAACCACCTGCATCTTATTGCCACGTCGGAGAACCTGAGCCGGGATATACAGCGTTTCAAGTCATTCACGGCCCGGGAAATCATCGCCTATCTGGAGAGCGGAGGCTCGAACAGGCTTCTGGAGTTATTGGCCCTCTTCAAGCGCTCGCACAAGACCGAAAGCCGGTATCAGGTTTGGGAGGAAGGCAGTCACCCGCAACTCATCGAATCCGAGATAATGATGCGTCAGAAACTGGATTATATCCACCAGAACCCGGTCAAACGCGGCTATGTCGACCAGCCGGAGCATTGGCGGTATTCCAGTGCCCGGAATTATGCCGGGCAGGAAGGCTTGATCGAGGTGGAGCGCGCCTGGTGATGGGGGCGTGAAGCGGGAGCTTCACGGACCGGGTTCCCAAGCCGGAGCTTGGGAACCAGAAGACTTTCGCAGGTTTCGCGTATTCTAGGGCTTCCGCTCCTCGCGGGACCATCGCTTTATGACGCTTGGTCATTCTACGATCCGAGTAATGCCATTGGAAAGCGAAGTCCGCATTGGGTCACATATATGTTCGCTATGCAGAGTCACCCAGTCGATCCTCCCACTCGGGATCTGCTTCATAGAGAGCATCACCTATATCACGAACATGGCAGCCCAATACCTCAAGCTTGGCAATCAGATCTCTGAGGGGAAGTGGCTCTCTCGTGTTCCAGTCCACCTTTGCATGAGGCGGGCTGACGCTGGCGTTATATTTCACACCCATGAGTTTGATCCGGATCGTCATCACTGGCCCTCAACATCTACGCGCTCGTAATTACGATAGTTTCGCTTCTCAATCTCATGCAGCTCCATCCGGTAATAGGGGCTCGTTGCCTCCGGGTAATTGGCTCGTCCCGCAGCAGCCCCGCAGTCGAGAAGTCTACAACCCTCGTCCATCTTTTGGTTGATCCAGTTCCGATTGTTATCCATCCACGTTTCAGGCGGCGCGGTGGGCGGATCATATGCGGTAGCACCGCGCGCTCTCGCCGTAGGTATGACACGGCCAGCCATATCTTCACCCCCGTACTGTCGTTCAATGCGCGAGAGAAAATTACGCAAGGTCGTATTGTCCGCCGTGTTACCAGCGCAATGACCACCTGCACACAATCCGATCGCCGGTCGCGCGAATACCCAAACCGGCGTTTCTCCTCTTCCCCTTGGGGAGCGTCGCACTCAAAATAGGATGATCCGGCACAGAGGCGAACACGCCGTTGATGCCGCCGAAGAGAAGCCCGGTGAGTATGCAGTAGCGCAGATCGCTCCAGCCGATCTTTTGCGCGCTCACAGCAGCTTCACCAGCACCGCAACGAGGCCGGCTTGCAGGAGAAGCATGCCGGCGACCATTTTATGATCTCGGACTACACGGAGGCCAGATCGGTCCGAAGACGCATTCGCAGTGACGGGCGCCGCAAGACCGAAGAACTCCTACCGCGCCTCTGAGCCCCGCGCCGGGGCGCTCTGGCGGAGGATCGGATCACGCGCCGGTGCTACCGCGTCGTACACGGTTTCGACGGCGGGCGTGGAGCGCGGGCGGGCGATCAGCGCATAGGCCGTCGGGATCACGAACAGAGTCAGCAGCGTCCCGAGCGACAATCCGCCGAAGATAACCCAGCCGATGGGTTGGCGGCTCTCGGCGCCCGCGCCCACCGCCAAAGCCAAGGGTGCGGCGCCGAGGATCATCGCGCAGGTGGTCATCAGGATCGGCCGTAACCGCAACCCCGCCGCCTCGATCACGGCATCGAGCCTAGCGTGCCCCCGGCCTTGAAGCTGGTTAGCGAACTCCACGATCAAGATACCGTTCTTGGTGATAAGCCCGACCAGCATCACCAATCCGATCTGGCTATACACGTTGAGCGTGCCGCCGGAGGCCTTCAGCGCCAACAGCGCGCCGGCGACGGCAAGCGGTACGGTCAAGAGGATGATCAAGGGATCGACAAAGCTCTCGAATTGAGCCGCCAAGACGAGGTAAATGAATATTAGCGCCAAGGCAAAGGTCGTATACAAGGTCGTGCTGGACTCACGAAACTCCCGTGATTGCCCGTCAAGATCGGTACGTGCCGCCGGCGGCAAAACTTCCTTGGCCGCCTCGTCCAGGAACCGTAGCCCATCACCTAATGAATATCCGGGGGCTATGCCGGCGCTTATGATTGCCGCGCGCAGCCGATTGAAGTGATTGAGCGCGACGGGAGCGACGGTCTCCGTCACGGCAACCACGTTGTCAAGCTGCACCAACTCGCCGGCCCCGCCGCGCACATAGATCGACGTCAGATCGTCCGGCGTTCTACGCTCGGCATCCGCGACTTTCACGATGACGTCGTACTGTTCTCCCTCCCGCTTGAAGCGCGTGACCTGGCGGCCGCCGAGGAGAGTTTCGAGCGTGCGGCCGATCTCCGCCACCTCGACGCCGACGTCCGCCGCCTTGTCGCGGTTGACCGCTATCCGCAACTGAGGCTTGTTAAGCTTGAGATCAACGTCAAGATTCACGAGCCCAGGAAACTGCTGCGCTTTGTTGACGAGTGCATCCACCAAGGTTTGCAGCTCGGTATAGGAATTCGCCTGCACCACGAATTGCACCGGCCGGCTGGCAAAGCTTTGGCCGAGCGATGGGGGACTGCTCGGGAACGCCAAGACACCAGGTAAGGAAAAGAGCTTGGGCTGGAGTGCCGCCGCGATTTCCTGCTGGCCGAGCGTGCGTTCCGACCACGGCTTGAGGTTAATAAAAGCCAAGGCCGAGTTGACCGGATTGGGCCGCTGGAGGCCCGGGGCCACGACCATGAAATACCCCTTCACCTCGGGCATCTCGCTGAGAATGTCCTCGATCCGTCTCGCATAGCGGTCGGTATAAGCCATCGTAGCCCCTTCCGGGGCGCTGATGCTAGCGATGATGATGGATCGATCCTCAATCGGCGCGAGCTCCGATTGGAGCTCGGTGAACAGAACCGCACTCATGGCCGCAACGCCAAGCGCCCCAAGCAAGACCATCCACCTGTGCCTCAATGCCGTTGTTAGAACCTTGCGATAGGTGTGCGTCAGACTCGCCAACCAGCGCTCGGAAGCCGTATATATCCAGCCGTGCGCCGATCGGGCCGCGAGCATCTTGGAGCACATCATCGGCGTCAGGGTCAAGGCCACGAACCCCGAGACGATCACGGCCGCCGATACCGCCAAGGCGAATTCCCGAAACAACCTGCCGGTGTTGCCGCTCATATACGCAAGCGGGGCAAAAACGGTGGCAAGCGTCAAGGTCATCGCGATCACCGCGAAGGCGATCTCGCGGCTCCCTTCGAACGCCGCCTTGATCGGCGCCACACCCTGTTCGATACGGCGATAGATGTTCTCCAGCATGACGATCGCATCGTCCACGACCAATCCAATGGCCAAGACCAGGGCCAGCAAGGTGAGCACATTGACCGTGAACCCGAAGGCATAGATAAAGATAAAGGCCCCGATGAGGGACACCGGGATAGTGACGAACGGAATGAGCGTCGCGCGCACCGAGCGTAGAAACACGAAGGTCACCGCCAGCACCAGCAGCAAGGCCTGCCCCAGCGTGAAAAACACCTCTTCGATCGAGCGTTCTA
>JBOIDH010000302.1:0-3632 GCA_050740495.1 Gammaproteobacteria bacterium
ATCCTCGATACGGCGGGTAATAAGCGCGACCTGCACCTCGGGCGATCCGGTGTCGCCCGCGGAGCGCTTAAATTTATCCATGACTTCTTTTTTTAGTGCCGGCGCCAGTACCATCAGACCCCCTAACCAATGCAACTCGCGATTTTGACCGGTTATTGTAACGAGCGCTCCGGGTCCGAACAAGGAACACGCATAATCGCAGCTTCGGACCAGCCACGCTTTCACCGCCGCAGCAATCGCCGCGGCGCGATTCTGCCATCTTCGAGCACCTGCCCGACCCCCAAAAAACGCCTATGGTGGTCGTAAAGCCTGACTAGGCCGTGCGTCGGCGCATGCGGCACCACCACCGCTTGGCCGCGGCACAAGTAGTAGGCGGCGTCCCGAGACAAAGCGATATGCGGCTCAGCGAATAAAATTCTATCAATATCGAGCAACGAGCGCGTCAGCGCTTCCATTCCGTCCTGCGCTAATCGTTGCAGCGTTTCGAAATCGAGCGCGGCATCGATGTCGAAAGGCCCGACTCCAACCCGTTGCAGCGCCCGCGCGTGGGCGCCGCAACCCAGCCGCTCACCGATATCTGTAGCTAAGGTTCGGATATAGGTGCCCTTGGAACACTCAACCGCTATGTCCAGACCGTCATCGCTATAGCGCAGCAACCGCAGCGCATGTATGACCACCGTACGCGGCGTGCGCGCGACCGTGATCCCTTGATGTGCAAGCTCATACAGCCGGCGGCCTTGGTGCTTGATCGCCGAATGCATGGGCGGAGTCTGGTGTAAGCGTCCGGTGAACGATGCCAGCACTTCGTGGAGCTTTTCCAGCTCGAATGCGGGCGGCGTCGCCGCGCGCGTGATGTCGCCTTCGGCATCGCCGGTGGTGGTCGAGATGCCCAGTTTTACCGTGGCGAGGTAACGTTTATTCGCGTTCAGGAGAAACCCGGAAAGCTTGGTCGCCTCGCCGAAGCAGAGCGGTAACAGGCCCGTGGCCAAGAGATCCAAGCTCCCCGTGTGCCCAACCTTGCGGGCGTGAAATAGGCGCTTTACGCGTTGCAGGGCATCGTTGGAGCTAAGGCCGGGAGGTTTGTCGAACAATAAAATCCCATGGATATCTCGGTCTTGCAGGCCGTGACGGATCGCCATCGGGTCCAACGTCAATTCTAGCGCGAACGCGGAACTTCCCCGCCGGAATGAATCCCTTTGAGCAGCGCCGCCAGACGTTCGATCCGCTCCAACGTCTCGTCATGATGGATGAGCAGGCGCGGGACCGCCCGGAGGCTCAAACGCCGGGCGAGGACCGTTCGGAAACACCCCGCGGCGCGCTTTAGCCGGGCCACGACCTCCTGTGCGCTGCCCCCGAGGCAGGATACATAGACCTTGGCGTCGTGCAGGTCCGCCGTGAGATCGACCGCCGTGACGGTCACAAGACCCAATCGGGCGTCTCGCGCGGTCCGCGATACGAGCGGCGCGAGTTCCCGTTTGATTTGCTCCGCAAGGCGCAGCTTGCGGCCGAATTCCTGTCCCATTGCACTCTAGATGCTGCGTGCGAGCGTGATGCGCTCGAAGACTTCAATCTGGTCGCCCGGCTTCACATCATTGTAGTCCTTAACTCCGATTCCGCATTCGGTGCCGGATTTCACTTCGTTGACATCGTCCCGAAAGCGGCGTAGCGACTCCAGTTGCCCTTCGTAAATCACGATGTTATTTCTCAGCACGCGTATAGGGTTGGCGCGGCGCACGGCGCCGGAAGTGACGATACAACCCGCGATCGCGCCAAACTTCGACGATCGAAACACATCGCGTACTTCCGCCATGCCAATAATCTGCTCCTTGACCTCCGGTGGGAGCATACCGCTCAATGCCGCTTTCATTTCATCGATTACGTTGTAAATAATACTGTGATAATGTAGCTCCACGCCGGTTTCTTCGACCAACTTTCGGGCGCTGGCATCGGCGCGCACGTTGAACCCGATCACGATCGCCTTCGACGCCACGGCGAGATTGACATCGGACTCGCTGATCCCGCCCACACCGTTCGCGATGACGTTGACGCGCACCTCGTCGGTGGCGAGTTTAGTCAAGGCATCGACCAAGGCTTCCGCGGATCCTTGCACATCGGCTTTGATCAAAACGTTCAGGCTACTGGTTTTTCCGTCCTCCATCTGCAGCAGAACATCATCGAGCTTGGCTGCTTGTTGCCGTGCGAGCTTGCCTTCCCGGGTCTTACCCTGCCTAACCTGAGCGATTTCGCGCGCCTTGCGTTCATCGGCGACGACCACTGCCTCATCGCCCGCATTGGGGGCACTCGACAAGCCCAGGACTTCCACGGGCAGCGACGGCCCGGCTTCCTCGATCGATAGCCCGTTTTCATCCAACATCGCGCGGACGCGGCCGATCTCCTGGCCCGTGAGCAAAATATCGCCCCGCTTGAGCAGGCCTTGTTGCACCAATATCGTGGCGACCGGGCCTCGCCCCTTGTCCAATCGGGATTCGATCACCACCCCCGACGCCGGTCCGGCCGGCGCCGCCAGGAGTTCGAGAACCTCGGCCTGAAGCAGGATCGATTCCAGCAAGCGGTCGATGCCTTCGCCGGTCTTGGCGGAAACGTTCACGAAAATCGCGTCCCCTCCCCACTCCTCCGGCACGATGCCGTGCCCCGTTAACTCTTGCTTAACGCGCTCGGGGTCCGCGCCCGGCTTATCGATCTTGTTGACGGCAACCAGTATCGGCGCTTTCGCCGCTTTGGCATGCTGCACGGCCTCGATCGTTTGCGTTTTCACCCCGTCATCGGCCGCAACCACTAATACCACGATATCGGTGACTTTAGCGCCGCGCGCCCGCATGGCCGTAAAAGCCGCATGACCCGGCGTATCCAAAAACGTAATGGAGCCCTCTCGGACAGCCACATGATAAGCGCCGATATGCTGCGTGATTCCGCCGGCCTCTCCGGCGGCAACCCGGGTACGGCGTATGTGATCGAGCAATGAGGTCTTGCCGTGATCGACATGGCCCATGATCGTGACCACGGGGGGGCGCGCCACTTTCTCGCACTCGATGGCATCGGAAGCTCCGAGCAGCTCCGCCTCCACCGCATCGGCTTTTAGCGGCTTGGCCTTGTGGCCCATCTCCGCAACCACGATCACCGCCGTCTCCTGATCGAGCACTTGATTAATGCTCGCCATCGTCCCGAGGTTGATCATGACTTTGATGACCTCAGCCGCCTTGACCGACATCCGTTGCGCCAACTCGGCGATGGTGACCCGTTCAGGGATCGCGATCTCACGCACAATGGGCGCCGTCGGCATCTCGAAACCGTGCTTGGGCGCGAGCGGCACGATCATTCGTCGAGGCCCCGGTTTCTTCTTCCGGCGGGTCGTTCTATTGATTGCAACATGCAGCTCTCGCTGATCGATGACCGGTTCGGCTGACGGCTCCTTTTGGCGCTTGGCCGGGACCTTATCGGTGTAGGCTTGGCGTTTTACCAGCGGCTCCGCAGCGGGCGGACTCGGGATCCGTGGCGGCGCTTCGCGGAGCGATTCCTCCACCGGCGCTAAGACTCGTTCCGGCTCGGCGTCCGCCCGTGCGCGAGCTTCCGCTTCCTCGGAACGCCGGCGCGCTTCCAGCTCCTTTGTTTTG
>JBOIDH010000303.1:0-3626 GCA_050740495.1 Gammaproteobacteria bacterium
CGGTGGCACGAAGGCAAACTGAATGGAGGGCCGAAATAATGGGTAACATCAGCGGCAACGCGTATGCATTGACGATCCTGTCGCCGATCAAGGAGGGCATTATCGAAGAGGAAGAGAACGCCTATGCGGATAAGGTAAGAGACCTTTTGCAAGCATGGAACTCGTTGCCGAACAGCCCGATGACTCCGGTGCCGCGAACCTACTTGTGCCGCTTTTTTGTGCTGGACGACGTGTACACCGAATCGTTGCCCGGCGCCAGCGTATTGGACGCGTTCTCCGATCTGCTGCCGTTGGTACCCGACAGCGTGCGGCGCGGCGCATTACCGAAAGAGGATCACCTGAAATCGAGATACCTGGTCTTCTCCTGTAATTTTTATTGCGGGCCGAACGGTGATGTCGATACCTACCTGCGCGGGATGTGGGACGCGATCGGCAGCCAGATCAGGGAGATTTGGGGCTATTGCTATGGGTTCCAGGGCGTGAACGACGCGGCCAGCTTCGTGACCTACATGAAAAAGTGCCAGCTCACCGCCTCGCTATTTTTTGTCGGCTCGAACGACGAACCGCTGGACGAGCAATTGAAAGCGCTTTATCTCAAACAGGAATTCGCAAAATTCGCCGTCGAGAATCAAGGCTTGGATGTGGCCGTGTTGAGAGCAAACTATAAGGCGTTCATCAAACGCGTAGATCCAAGCAACCTGACCGCTCCGACCTGGACGGCAGGAAAGTACAGACTGCCGTGACCAATAGGAGGACGCGATAGTGACCACGGAATTAGATTTGCTGGATATCCAGGGACATGTGCTTCGTGCATACGGACGCTTCGGCTACCCGGTCGCGCGCTATGTATTTCTGAACATTACCGACGGCGCACGGGCGAGGGCGTTTGTCGGAGCTATCACCAAAAAGGTGACGACCTCGGTCGAGTGGGAGAAACCGGGTGAGCCTGCGAAGCCGGGTCAAATTCCCCAACCGGACTGGACCGTCAACATTGCATTCAGCTATCAAGGCTTGAAGGAACTGGACCTTCCGCGGGCATCGTTGATCGGCTTCTCCCCGGAATTCGTGGAAGGGATGAAGGATCGCAAGGATATTCTGGGCGACCACGGTCCCAGCGCCCCCGAGCATTGGGATCCGATATGGCGTCAAAACCGCGAGACGCGGGAGAAGGACGTGCACATATTCGTAGTGCTCAATGCCCTGAAGCCGGCATTGCTCGAAGCCAGCTATGCAGGGTTGAAGGGTTTGATCGATGAGTACAAGGAAGGCGTGACTCTGCTCGGTGGTCATCGTGGCGACGACAACGCCCTCATGGATTACCAGGACGTCAAGGTCGTGATGGAAAATGGCCTTCCTACCGCCAAGGAACATTTCGGCTATAGGGATGGCATCAGCGACCCGGTATTCGAGGGCGTGCCGTATGACGCCGACCGTGTGAATGGCCGCGGCAAACAAATTGCCAACGGCGAATGGGCGCCATTGGCAACCGGCGAGTTCCTGCTGGGTCACATCGACGAAGCCAGAGAGTATCCGCCGGCACCCAATCCGATCCTGTTGTCGCGCAACGGTACGTATATGGTGTACCGCAAGCTGCACGAAAACGTCGCCACCTTTGATTCTTATCTGGAAGAACATGGCAAGAAATTCCCGGGCGGGAAAGAACTGCTGGCTGCCAAATTTGTGGGGCGCTGGCGCGACAATGGTGCACCGCTGGTCAAAGCGCCGGACCAGGCCAGCAAGGACCGGTTCGATGCGCTGTTGGCGGCAGCGGACGCAAAGGGCAAAGACAAATTGCTGTGCGACTTCACCTACGACGACGACATGAGCGGCGCCAAGTGTCCGTTCAGCGCGCACGTGCGCCGCATCAACCCGCGTGCCTCCCTCGAATTCACGCGCGACGAACAAAATCCCAACAATATCCGCGGCGCTTTCGAGATAAAGAAGAACGCGTTTGACACGCCCGGTGCGCTGTCCAATCGACGCCGCCTTCTGCGGCGCGGTTTGCCTTACGGCGACGTCAAGGACCGCAGCCGCGACGACGGCAATCACGGCATCGTCATCATGCTGCTCAATGCCGACATCAACCGCCAGTTCGAGTTCGTGCAGCAGCAATGGGTCAATTACGGTAACGATTTCAAGGCGGCCAATGACAAGGAAATCATCCTCGGCAGTCACAGCGCGGACGAGAGATTTCCGAGCAAAGCGGTGATCCAGGTCGACCCGAACAGTGACGAGGCGCCGTACATTCTTTCGAAAATTCCGCGCCTGGTGGAAACGCGAGGCGGCGAATATTTCTTCATTCCGAGCATGACGGCATTGCGGATGATTGCCAGGGGAGTGATCGATCCGACATAGAGCCGCCTGAAAACGGTCCCATGGGGGGAACAAGGATCGCCTCCATGAAAGTAAAGGGGGGAAGATGATCCAAGAACCCGCTCCCGGCCAACGCACGCCCAAACGCGAGTTCAAAGGCCCTGTCGCCTGGTTGCTGGGACAGGAACTCTTGGCCGAGTTCAAAGCTATCACGCTATACGCCGCGCACGGCAACAAGCTGGATGCCCGCGATTGGATGCGGGCCGAGTGTGTTAAACGTTTCCGAGACGCCGAAGGCGCCGAGTTTTGGTTTGACTATATTGCCGATACTGGGGATGGACAAAAGGCTGTATATAACATCGCGTACCTGTGTCAGGGCGATCTCTGGCTTCCCCAAGCCGCAAGCCCTCCGGGCGCCGAGATAGTATCGCTACAGGAACAAGACAACGGCTATCGGCTCCCGCGCGGACGGTTTCTGTTGGTCGGCGGAGATACCGCTTATCACACCGCGGACTACGCTACCCTTGCAGATCGCTTCCGCATGCCGTTCAACTGGGCTTACGAAGATCGCTGTTCCGGAGGTGCAACCCCGCTCCGAAGCTGCATCTACGGCATCCCCGGAAACCACGACTACTACGATGCGCTCGACGGTTTCAACCGTCAGTTTCTCCAACCCATCGCGGAATCTGCCAGCGCGGCCCCCGAATGTGCGATGCAGCTCCATGATCAGCTCGACCTCAAGGGTTTCGAGCGCGATCAGAAAGCCAGCTACGTGGCGTTGGAGCTACCCTTCGGCTGGATGCTATGGGCGCTGGATATGCACGACGGGACGTTGGACAAGCGGCAGCAAGCGTTCTTTCTCTCGACCTGTGAGGCGGGTGCTGCGCCTGAGAAGATGATTGTCGCCACACCGGAGCCGGTGGTCCAGTTCGGGAAATATACATATCCCAGCGCAAAAATCGTGGAGGCTTATAAAAGCCTAAGCTTGGAACCCTGCTTTCTCGAGGAGCACGCGGGTCGCTTGGTGGGAGATCGCTGTCAGCTCGATATCTCGGGCGACATCCACCACTACGCGCGCTACTGGGGGACTGGGTCTGCCCAGGAACCCGTTGCCGCAGCTTCAGTACACGATCGCCCGAACTACGCCGCATTAGTCGCCGGGGGCGGTGGCGCGTTCCTCCATGCTTCGCACACCGACGTAGGACAGGTCCCGCATGCGCGCGTTTATCCGGCCCGCCCGGACTCGCACAATCTCATGCTTACGAGGTTACTCAATCCGCTGACCATTTTTAACGGAGGGTATATATACGTCG
>JBOIDH010000304.1:0-3592 GCA_050740495.1 Gammaproteobacteria bacterium
GCTATGGGGTGGTGTTCCGGCGCCTCTGTACGCGGGAGCCTTGGCTGCCGCCGTGGCGCGAGCTGGTCGCGGTCTACCGCCGCCGCGAAGCGCGCGGCGAACTGCGCGGCGGGCGCTTCCTCGCCCTGGCCTCGGGGGAACAGTTCGCGCTCCCCGAGGCGGTCGGACTCCTGCGCGAGGTGCGCCGCCGCGACCGCGCCCAAGAGCTGGTTTCTCTGTCCGCCGCCGATCCGCTCAATCTCGTCGGCATCGTCACGCCCGGAAACACGGTGCCCCGGGGATCGGGTCGTGTCCTCTATCTCGATGGCGTCCCCATCGCATCGCAATCCGGGCGGGAGGTGCACATGAGCGAGGACCTCGACCGCGCCGCCGCCTGGGAAGCCCGCAAGGCCCTGTTGCGGCGAGGCGTCGGGGCGACTCGGCTGGTGGTGACCGAAAGCTGACCGGCCGTCGCACCGATCAGTTGGCCCATCGTGCCGCGCCGTGGAAAGGTCAACGCTGATCCAAATTCAGACCTCCTGATCTCATCGATTATGCGATGAGACCAGTTCGTAGACCAGGCGCAGCTCGGTGCCTGGAAAGAGTAGCTCGGTACGGTTGAGCTCGGCGCATAGATGGCGGACGGCATCATCGGAGCTCTGGTTGGCGAGTGGATGTAAGCGGACCGTAAGCGTCTTGTCCTTGGCATTGGGCAAGAGGTCGATCTCCGAGCCGTAGACGGCGCGGAGCAAACTGCGCGCATGGTCATAGCGGGCCATCTTTTCGCGCAGTGTTTGCGCCATCGCCGTCTCGGCGCGGTAGGCGATCATCTTGATGGTATCGATGAAGTGCTTGCTGTGCGTGCTCAAGCGTTTGAAGCGCTCTTCTTCGGGCAGGTCATGGAAGGGGATATGCCGTTGGGTGGCCTTACGCTCGGCCTTGAGGGCCGCGACCTCCTCTTGAAGCGCGGCGATGCCCTCTTGGAGCTCGGCCTTGCGCCGCTCGAAGGTTTTTACCTTGAGCGGCTCGATCTCGCCTTCCAAGGTCAGTGCGCCGAATTCCGCCCGCTTACGGTTGAGGATCCCGAGCTTCTTGCGCACCTGCCCATCGAGGGTACGATAGGCGGGGTTGACGACACGGGTGGTCTCGGGAATGGTCTCGGTGCGGTAGTCGACCAGGCTATCGAGGCTGTAGTGTTGGCGCATGTAGCGGAAGAAGTTCTCCTGAGACCATCGGGAGAACATCGCCCCGGCCAGGCGCGCCGTTTCGCTACGATAGTCCGTGGACAGGATCGCCGTCTGATGACCCGTGTCGGTGAGCTTGCGGATCTCGCGTACCCACACCTCTCCCCCGAGAAAGGTCCCCCGCTCGGCGAGCTTCATCGTCACGGGCTCCCCCGAGGGAAGCGTGGCCTCGGTGGGCAGGAATTCCTCCACGGGCCAATCCTCGCCTGGGTGTTTGTGGTAGGTGAGACAGGCGATGCGCTTTTGCTTCATGCGGGCGATGAAGGCCGGGCTATAGCCTTCGCGGTCGAAGACCACGGTGAAGCGATGGAGCAGCGGATCGGCGGCCAATTCCTCAGGGGTGGGCTCTCGCGGCAGGTCCCGTTCGAGGCGCGGGATGATCTCGTGTTCCAGGACCTGCAAGAGCCCCGGATCGACGGCTTGACTCACCACGAAGAACGGTTGGCCATCCATCGCGTTGACCCAATAGTCGGCGGTGGCCCGTAGACACAGGCGCTCGCGCGCCACGTAGTGCTTGGGTAAGCGGGTTTGAGATCCGTGGTAGACCCGGACGTGGCCATCGACGTATAGGACGGCGGCCTCCTCTGGCGTCGCCGCCATCCATTCCGTGCAGAGCGCAGCGCTCCACTCGAAGGCCTGCCCTTGCTCGGCCAAGTGCTTGAGCTTGGCGCGGAGCGTCCGCACCTCGGGAATGCGGTCGAGCCCCAAGAGCTTGCCCCATTCCCCCGGCGCACAATAGCGCAGGGCCTCGATGGATTTGAGGCGTGCGAGCGCCATGAAGGCCAAGAGCAGAAAGATCGTCTCGAGCCCGTAGAAGCCGGGGGGCAACTGGAAGTACTGGCCGGCATGGCGCAGGAGCCCACAGACCAAGAGCGCCGGCAGGGCCAGCAGCACGCCGCCCTTGGGAATGTCGAGGGCGTCCTCGAAGCGCGGGGCCATCGCACCGAGTTGTCCGAGACTCGCCGCGAGCCGCTCCAGCGTCGCCGTCGCCCCGCGGCCCATGGGCGCCGCGCAATCGATCTCGGCTCGGGCGCTTTTGGTGCTCGGGGTTAGCGCCGGGGAAGCGGGGCTGAGTTCTTTTTTTTAGCGGGAACACGGATCCTGCCCGCGCGCACCGCCTTGTGGAGCGTGTCACGCTTCAACCCGAGCCGCTCCGCGATCTGCGTTTCACTCCACCCCTCGGCCAGGAACTCCTCGATCTCGGCCACCACCGGCTCGATCAAGACCGCCGGCCCGCGCGGGGAGCGCGGGGTATAGAAGCCAGCAGGCCCCTTCTCTCGATACCGCTTCACGGAACGCTTCACACTGATGGTCGTCACCCCGAAGGCCCGCACGATGTCGGCTTGCTTGGCATTGCCGTTCACACAGAATTGACTGGTGATCATCCGGAAGGTCGCCCTGTCGTTCTCCTCGTGAATGAACACCGGCATGTGCCCGTTGAAATACGTCACCCGGCCACCCTCCTTCATAAAGGCCAACTCCAGGGTGATGTGGGTGACGCCTTGGGGGAAGAGCGGCAAGTGGAGTTGTGGCATCGAGGACCTCTCGAAGGGGATCTACGGCGTGTGACGAGCGAGGAGGCGACCCGGCACGCTCCTCAACTCCGGATCATTTCAGAATCCAGACCGGCCCGCCAGCCACCCTCGACCGACGCGCCTGCTCCGTTCGCAAGCCCTTGATCAATCCCTTGCTTTGCCGCTACCGAACGCCAAAGGATGGGTCTGTGAGATCAGGAGGTCTGAAGGTGGACTACCTCTATCCCGAGTTGGACCCGATGACCCGCACCTTGCGCGTGCGGCTGCGCTTCGACAACCCTGGGGAGCTGTTGAAGCCGAAGATGTTCGGCCATGTCACGATCCTTGCCGAGCCGCGTCAGAACGTCTTGAGCATCCCCGCCGAGGCACTGATCCGGGATGGAGTTACGGAACGCGTGGTGCTGGCACTGGATCGAGGCCGCTTTCAATCGCGGGAGGTGGTAGCGGGGATGGAGAGCGGTGACCGCATCGAGGTCCAGAAGGGCTTGAGCGAAGCGGATACCGTGGTGGTATCGGCGCAGTTTCTGCTCGACTCCGAAGCGAGCCTGAAGGGCGCGTTTCGGCGCATGGAACCACTCTCATCGAGTAGGCCGAAGGACGCGGATGGGGAGCCTAGGCCATGATCGCGGGCATCATCGCCTGGTCCACGGGCAGTCGCTTCTTGATCCTGCTGGCGGCGGTGTTTCTCACGGCCGGTGGGATCTATGCCGTGAAAGAAACGCCGGTCGACGCCATCCCCGATCTCTCGGACATACAGGTGATCATCCGCACTGTCTATCCCGGGCAGGCGCCACAGGTGGTCGAAGATCAGGTGAGCTATCCCTTGAGCACCGC
>JBOIDH010000305.1:0-3587 GCA_050740495.1 Gammaproteobacteria bacterium
GGGTAATACATCTCCCGGCGCGGCTGCCTCTTCGTTTATAGTCGGCGCGGGTTCCGGGGCCGGCTGCGCAAGCGTTTCGGGTTGATGCACGGCGTTCTGATTCGCCTCTTGGTCACTCACGGCAACATCCTCGCTGATTTCATTAGAAAAGGTGGGGTCCCTGGAGCATTTGTTATAAACTCCGCTCCCATCAAACGCTCCTATGAAGTGGGGATTAGTTCAGGGATTTCAAGGCTAAACCGAGAACCTTGGCGGTGATATCGACGATAGGTATGACGCGCTCGTACGCCATGCGCGTGGGGCCGATGATCCCAAGGACACCGAGCACCCTTCCATCCGCGGAATAGGTCGAAGTGACCAGGCTGCAATCATCCAGAAACTCATATCCGGACTCGTCGCCGATAAATATTTGCACGCCCTGGGCGTTTAACGCTTGGTCTAGCAGATGCAGTATTTCGCGCTTCTGACTGAAAGCTTCAAAAAGTTGCCGCAGCTTCGCTATATCCGCCCAGGCCTCGATGCCCATCAGATTGGTTTGTCCGGCCCATACGTAGTCGTCATGCGGTGTCTCGAAGACCTTTTGCGCCATTTCCACCGCGGCTTGCATCATCCGGTTCATCTCTTGTTGTTCGCTGCTCATCTCGGCGACGAGCTGATCGCGGACCTCGAACAACTCTCTCCCGGCGAAGGCGTGATTGAGGTAGTTGGAGGCTTGCTGTAATTCAGATTCCGAATAGGAGCGTGCGGTGCAAATCACGCGGTTGTGCACCTCGTTATTGTTTATCACAAGTATCACCAAGACGCGCGCGTCGGACATCCTTACGAATTCGACGTGCCGCAACGCCCGGTGCTCGGCGCGCGGGACCATGACCACGCCCGCAAGCCGGGTGACTTCCGACAATAGGTTGGAGGTCTTGGCGAGCAGGCGGTTGATATCGTCCTCGGTACCCAAATCCGCGTGCAAGCGCATTACTTCTTGTTGGGATACCGCTTTCACAGTCAATAACGAATCGACGAAAAACCGGTAGCCGCGGGTCGTAGGCACCCGCCCCGCCGAGGTGTGGGGCGAGCGGATGAGGCCGAGATCCTCGAGATCGGCCATCACGTTTCTTATCGTGGCTGGACTCAGATCCATGCCGGCGTCGCGCGCGAGCGTACGCGATCCGACCGGCTGACCGTCGCTGATATAGCGTTCCACCAGCAGCCTGAACAGGTGTTGAGCCCGCGTCGAGAGGATACCCTCTCTGATACTCGCTACCATCGCTCGCTACCGATAATACTCATCGATTTAATGTCCGTTTCCTCACCGAAGCAAGGAACACTCCGGGAATTTAACACTCATCCTCACACAGTGCAAAACGATGGCGCGAGCAACCAAACGTATAGCACACTGTCTAACCTACCGTTTTGTCGATAACGGTGAAGCGCATTCATGGACGATAGGCGATGGATACCGTATCTTGCACGCGTTTTTGCACTCGCCGGCTTGTACTTCGCGGGAGCGAAGCTGGGCCAAGCATTTTCGCTCGCTTGCGGCAGACCGCGCATCCCCTGGTCGCGGGCGCGCGCGACGGAAGTGATCGCGTTGATGCTCACGCTGGTGCTCGTCTGCGGCGTCGTGTTCGGCGACTGGTTTTTCCAGGGCCGGTATTTCATCCCCGCCTTTGTGGTTTTCCCACTGCTTCTCTGGGCGCCGTTACGCCTGGGCCTATGCTGCACGGCCGTGGTCACTTTGCTGGTCTGCGGGGCGGCCGCGTGGGGCACGGCGCGCGGCATGGGCCCACTTGGCCGCGGCTCGCCGCTGGAAAACCTGATCCTTCTGTGGCTGTTCGCTAATATCGTCGTCGCGACGGGGCTCATCCTGGCCGCCGTCACAGCGCAACGCAAACAAGCCGAGGAACGTATCCAGGAATTAGCGCTCCACGATCCCCTGACCGGCCTCGCGAATCGCACCTTGCTCGGCGCGCGTTTTAACGAGGTCCTGGCGCGGTCCCATCGCTACGGCGGTCATGCCGCGCTGCTCTATCTTGACTTGGATCGCTTCAAGCCGGTCAACGACACACTCGGACACCAGGCGGGCGATGAGGTCTTGATCGAAGCCGCAAAACGCATCGACGCGTGCGTGCGGGAAGTGGATACGATCGCGCGGGTGGGAGGAGATGAATTCGTCATCGTGTTGCAGGATGTGGCGAGCGAAGCGGCCGCGGAAAGCGTGGCCAGTAAGATCATCGCCGCGCTTGACCGCCCGTTTCGGGTGCTGGGCTGGGAGTGGACGATCGGCGGCAGCATCGGCATTGCTATTTACCCGCGCAATGGCGCGGACCTGGAAAGGTTAATAGCAAACGCCGATATTGCCCTCTACAGAGCCAAACAAAGCGGCGGAAATACCTACCGGATCTATTACGATGTTCCGTAAGCGATGAGAATTACATCCGCCTCGAGGCGGCACGCCCTCGCGCTACTTGGCCCGCCCTATCCTGGGGCTATTCCAAGGTAAACCGGGGCACGACGGTGGCGGCAAACGCTTAGCACGGCACACTCCGGCTTGCAAGCACTTTGCAACGCCGCAGAATCTTTCGCGCGCGGCCTGGTCAAACGTCTGCGATTAGGGTCATACGCGATGGTGGTACCAGCGAAATGCCGTCCGATCAAGCGGAGCCGGAAGTTGCCGCTACCTTTTCTTTCGGAACGGTACCTATTACTCTATTCACGATTGTCTGAAACGGAGGGTTTTTAGTCATGCGAAACTTCAAGAAATATGCGCTCGTTGCAACACTCGGGCTAGCCGGCTGCGCAACACAAACCGGCTGGGCGCCAACCGTTGATCCTTACGCGGATCCTCATCCGGAACGCATCACGGCGGATACCGTTGAATGCAAGCAGATCGCGCAGCAGGCCGCCGGCAGTACGGGCGGTGAGACCGTTAAGGGCACGCTCCTCGGAGGGGCGATCGGCGCGGCTGCGGGGGCCGCCTTGGGCGCTGCGGTTGGAAGCGCGGGCACGGGGGCGGCGATTGGGGCGGCGACCGGCGGCATCGGCGGTGGCGCGCACAACGCTTATGACACCGAGGGAGACTACAAACGCGCGTATTCGAATTGCATGCGCGGCCGGGGACATAACGTAATCAATTGATCCGCACCAAGGCGTTGCCGCCCCTGCCGTCTCGAGCTTCATGACAGACGATGGCCGGGGTGGCCGCGCCGGCCGGTGAGTCACGAACCTCTCTCGTCACCTAGCCCACATTTGTCACGCCAAGGCATATATGGAAATCATAGATGGGTCGGAGCACTCCGGGTACGGATACTCACGTTTGACGTTCTTCGACTCACTTATAACCATCGCGTGGCTCGATCCGTGTTTGTAATCTCGATAAGCCGCGAGCATCATCGCCGGGTCGTCATGCTGCGGGCTCCAGCCCAGACCCCCTAGCCCCACGCCATTATGCTAGGCGAGAGCGTAGTACTTGTAAATGTTATTTCTTGACGACGCCAAACCTCTTTACCGCGTTAGGGTTTTGGCCGCGAACCGTTCGGCCGAACCATTTGACCTTCGTGCTCTCGTGCTTGCCTATGGTACACCGTTAGCTT
>JBOIDH010000306.1:0-3577 GCA_050740495.1 Gammaproteobacteria bacterium
ATGAAGTCAACCACCAGTGGCCTCCCGGAAGGCGTAGCGCCGGGTGATCGCCGGCAGCGCGATCACCGCGGTTTCAGCACATGTTATGGGCAAGCCACAGCCCGGAGGGAGAGGGAGAAAAGACGATGCCTATCCCGGAGGGACGGGGACCTTGGAGAGGTAACCCAAAATATCACGTATGTGTGGTTAGGCGCTTACTGATACAACATCGACAAAAAATTGTCGATAGTTGCGGCGCCACGAACTGCCCCGACAGGGGCCATTTTTCGGAGCGTAGTCTCCGAAAAGCGTAGGCGCTTACAAAAATAACATCGACAAAATATTGTCGATATCTACTGCCGATAGCGATGTGCTGTGCCTGAGCGCAGGACGGTCGCGGCAAAAGAAATCGCTAGGCCGCCGGAGAATTATTGCGTACCACGCAGGTGGAACAATGCCTCAATGGCAAGAGATGCGGCAATGCTACTGCGCCAGGGCCAACATTGCAGCGTACACACCCTGCACCGCCAGAGCCATACGCTGGTAGTCCAGCGTCTCTGCTGTGTCTCGAGGGGTGTGATAGTTCGGGTTCCGGTAGAACGCCGTGTCGGTGATCATGACTGCGTCGTAACCCATATCCCAGTAGTTGCGGTGATCCGAGAAGTCGATCCCCGGCACCGAGCGCGGGGCATTGATGGAGTATACCGGCAGCAGAGAGGCAGCTTGCATGGCCGCCTTCACGCGCCGCACGACCATAGGCTGATTCAGCTTGCCGACCACGGCGATGAAATTACCTTGCGTGGGATAGAAGAGGTTCATTAGCGGATGCGGATAGCGCTGGCTAGTAGGCGCGTCAGAAAAAAAGCCCAGCATTTCCAGCGAGAACATCGCGCGCACTGGAAAACCTTGCTGTTTGAGCGAACGCGCGTGCACAAAGCTTCCCATACGCTGCGTGCGAAAATGCTGTCCCTCTTCCAGGGTGTAGGCGACGAGTTCTATCTGCATGCGTGGCGATGTCGCGCCCAGCCAATAGGCGAGTTCGATTAGCGCGGCGACACCGCTAGCATTGTCGTCGGCGGCGGGCACGTCTGCAGCTACAGAGTCGTAGTGCGCGCCGACCACGATGCGTTCGGCGGTATCCGGTCCGAATAGCGCGATGACGTTGCGGTAGGTCGTACCATCCAAATCGTAGGGCTGCTCGGAAACCGTGCCGCCCGCCTGTTCAAATTCGCGGCGAATGTATGCAGCAGCGCGATCCAGCATGTGGGGGTGACTCTCGTCGCGGGGCACCAGCGTGTCGGACAACATCCGTACGTGTACTTCCAGTCTAGTAGGATCGATATTGACGGTTGCGGCTTTCGGCGCGCGCGGCAATAGCGGCTGCGTCACCAGCGCCCAGGCAACGACCAGCACGCCGGTCACAATGAGGAAGCTCAGTAACAAGCTAGAACCCAATCGCCTGCGCATAGCATCGCGGCACACAATGGTACACCGTGTTTATCCACGCCGTTCAAGTTAAGCTCGGCTCACCGCAGTGCGGCGAGCATTAAGCCTGCGGGCTCAATCTCTGGCGTGCATTTTCCCTAACAGTGGCTCCGCTTCATTCCACGCATGCACATGGTACACCGTGCGGCCGTATCATATTGCGATAAGCGACATCAACGCCAACGCAACTTGTCGACGTTCCCGGCGCCAGTTACTCAGATGCGAGGAGTACAACTGTAGTCCGCACTTATTATCCCGACAGGCGATTCCCGCTCTTTTTGCAGCTACCCTTACCGCCCAATCGCTCTTAACGTTGCGTCGATCGTTGGGCTAGCTTAGCTAGCGTGCAACGAGGTGGCAGGAACTCACCGGATCCAAAGGCACTGGGTGCTGGAGGGCGAAGGGGAATGGGAGGACGGCCTCTGGTATGGGGTGAGTCCCCAACGTCTACCGGCTTGTTCCGGGAGGTCTCTCGATCTTCTCTGTTAGCGGTATCCGAATATCTTTTTCAGAAACGCCACATATTCCGCCGTTTCATCCATGAATTCTTTCTCGGTCTTGGCCGTAAAGAGCTTCTCCATCCTGGCCTTCGGAATCTCTTCGTTCTCTTTGAGATAATCGGTACCGCCGATCTGGATTTCCTTGGGATTCTTTGACCGCAGGGGCCAGGGATAGAAGACTGCCTTTACGCGAATGTTGTTGTCTCGGAGCATCCGGAGAACGGTCTGTACGACAGAGAACGGTACGGCTTCTCCCGCAAATACTGCGTTCGTCTCCGCTTCAAATCCACGAGGGGACTGGCTCACCGTCACCCGTAGTCCTTTCTTTTCCGCCTCGGCTTGTATTTTTTCCACGAGGCCTGCTATGTCCCTCTTGTTCCAGATGACGAAGTCGTATCTGATAAAGGTCGGGCTGGGACTCAAAGCCCGGATGGCCGAGTCCCTAACCTCAAAAGACGAATCTTGGACTGCAAGTGCGCGCAGCCGCCGTTCGACTTCCGGTTTGCCCAAATCGGGCTGCAGGGCCTCGACCGCGGCTCTGCGCACCGCGGGGTCGTCGTCCCTAATAGCTTCCAGCACCAATTCGAAGGCTTTGGAGTCTTTGTAGTTTCCAAGCGCGCGCACGGCCTCGGCACGGACGGTGCCGCTCGGGTCCTTTGTAGCCGTCTCCAGCGTGGCGGCAACATCATCGGTTCGTGTCCGTTCAAGTAAGCCAATAAACGAAGAAGGAGGTGTGGCGGCAACATCATCGGTTCGTGTCCGTCCAAGTACGGTCACCGCTCCCTGCCGGACACGCGGGTCTTTGTGGGCAACAGCCCGCTTCATCGCACCCGCAATCTCTGCGGGATCATAACCAGCCAGTGCATCTATCGCAGCCTGGTAGACATCGTTGTCGGAGTCGCCCAGTCGTGCGATCAGCGCGTCGACATAGGCTGAATCTCGGGCCTTGCCAAGACGTTGCACGGCCTCAAGGCGAAACGCGGGCGAACTGCTTTCGAGGTTTTTTCCCAATATGTTCGGCGACGGCGTCTTCAGCGCATCCAGCGCTTGCTTGGCCGCGTCCCGGACGTAGGGGTCTTCATCGCGAAGCCTCTTCAACAGGATCCCCACCGCATCCTTGCCGCCGATGGCACCGATGGCAGACACCGCAGTGCGCCTTAGCCCAGGGGAAGGGCTCTCGGCTGCCTGTCTAAGGGCATCCATAGCCACGTCAGTGCGCAGCTTACCCAACGCCTCGGCGGCATAGATGCGCACCGTCTGGGACTGGCGCTCGTCGGAGAGATGTATGCGGAGAAACCACGCCGCCTCAGCTCCTCCGATATTGCCCAGGGCATATATTGCCGCGAGGCGTATCATCCGATCGGAGCGGTCTGAGCTGCGCCGGACGACGGCAATCAGCCGCTTGGCTGCGCTGTCCCGATCCTTGTCGGTCACCGTGTTGGAGATGGCGTATGCGGCCGCTTCGCGTACAGAGTCATCGCCGTCACGCTCCAATCTTTCCAGCAGAATACTAGTGGCGTCCGAACTAGAACCCAGCCGCCCCAGTGCTACTGCCGCTGCCCGCCGGACACCGGGATCGGGGTCCTGCTGCAGCCGGTCACTGATAAACGCCC
>JBOIDH010000307.1:0-3572 GCA_050740495.1 Gammaproteobacteria bacterium
CTCTTCGCCGATCCGCGCATTCAGATCGAGTAACCGTGAGCGCCGCGCAACCGCAAAGCATTGCCGGCGAGGCGCTGGCGCCGGATCTGGCTGGCGAAGCCCCGGCGTTTTGGCCTACGTTTTGGGGAAACCGGCTGGCCGCGGCCGGCGCCGTCGTCCTCTTGATCCTGCTCGGGTTGGCGATCACTGGCAAGGTGTTGACCGAGTGGTGGGTGGTGTTCGACACGGAAACGATTCGCTTGCCGGATAAATTTAAACCCCCAATGTCCGAGGCTGCATTAGGCATGATTCCGGCGCCGGATGCACCCGTATTCGGCCGCTACCTGCTCGGTACCGACGAGCTCGGCCGCGATGTATTCGCGCGGATGTTGCAAGGCTCCTTCGTTTCGCTTTCAATCGGGTTCGTCGCCGTGGGGATTTCGGTGCTCATCGGCACCACGCTCGGGGCGCTCGCCGGGTTTTACGGAAATCTGCGGCTTGGCATCATCACGGTTGATACCTTAATCATGCGGTTTACCGATACCATGATGTGCTTCCCGACCTTTTTCCTCATTCTTACCGTGGTCGCGCTCTTGCCGCCGAGCATCTACAACATCATGATCGTCATCGGGCTGACGAGCTGGACCGGCACCGCCCGCTTCGTACGGGCCGAGTTTCTGTCTCTGCGCGAGCGTGACTTCGTGGTGGCGGCCCAAGCGCTGGGCGTACCCGAGATCCGCATCATGTTCCGGCACATGCTCCCGAACGCGATGGCGCCGGTGCTGGTGTCGGCCACCATCGACGTGGCCTCGGCGATCTTGACCGAGTCGGCGCTGAGCTTTCTCGGCTTCGGGGTACAGCCGCCCTACGCCACCTGGGGGAATATCCTCGCCGACGGCAAGGATTTCATTTTCGATGCGCCGTGGCTTTTTTTCACCCCCGGGCTCGCTATTCTCATCGTGGTTTTGGCCTTTAACCTGGTGGGAGAGGGACTGCGGGAGGCGTTGAATCCTGGGCTGCGGACGCGGCGAACATGACGCGGGTAGGTAGGGCGGGCCAATGAGGGTTAAAATACTCTCGAAAGTTCAAAATAACGGATCCTCAGCATGCCTAAATACGTCATCGAACGCGAGATCCCCGGCGCGGGAAAACTTTCAGCGCGGGAGTTGCAAGCGATCTCGCGGAAATCCTGCGCTGTCTTGAACGGGCTTGGACCTCAAATTCAATGGGTTCAGAGCTACGTGACGGGCGACAAGGTCTATTGTGTCTATATCGCGCCGAACGAGGAGATGGTGCGGGAACATGCCCGCCAAGGCGGCTTCCCCGCGAACCGGGTCTCGGAGGTGGCGTCGGTGATCGACCCAACGACCGCGGAAGGTGGTTGAGGAGTCGCTATGACCATCACCAAAACATCCATACCGGGGCGGCCGGTCTTTATCATCGACGGGAGCCGCACACCTTTTCTCAAAGCACGCGCTAAGCCGGGACCGTTCACCGCCACCGAGCTTGCGGTCAACGCCGCCCGGCCGCTGCTCGCGCGTCAGCCCTTCGCGCCGGCGGACTTCGACGAGGTCATCTTCGGTTGCATCATGCCGGGGCCCGATGAGGCCAACATCGCCCGGGTCATCGCCCTGCGTCTCGGCTGCGGCGATGCGACCCCGGCGTGGACGGTGCAGCGCAATTGCGGATCAGGGATGCAAGCCATCGACAGCGCCGCGCGCGACATCGCCTCGGGAAACGCCGATCTGGTGCTCGCGGGCGGCACCGAAGCCATGAGCCATGCTCCGGTACTGTTTGGCAATGCGATGGTGGCCTGGCTCGGGCAATGGAGCCAGGCGCGCAACCTGGGACAGCGGTTCAAGGCGCTGACGCAGCTACGCTTGGGTTACTTGCAGCCCATCATCGGCCTGCTGCGAGGCTTGACCGATCCCGTGGCAGGCTTGTCGATGGGACAGACCGCCGAGATCGTGGCGCACCGCTTTGGGCTCAGCCGTGAGATCATCGACGCCTATGCGCTCGAAAGCCATCAACGCCTCGCCCAAGCGCAGCGCGAGGGGAAGCTGAAAGAGATCGAAACCCTCTACGATTGGCAGGGAAATTACTACGATCACGACGAAGGCGTGCGGCCGGATACGACCTTGGAGCAGCTCGCGCGCTTAAAACCCGCCTTTGATAGAGACTTCGGCAAGGTGACCGCCGGCAACAGCGCCCAGGTGACCGATGGGGCGGCGTGCGTGATCCTGGCGAGCCAGAGCGCTGTCGAACGTCACAAGCTTCCCGTGCTCGGGCGGATCATCGACAGTGAATGGGCCGGGCTTGATCCGAGCCAGATGGGGATGGGCCCCGTCCACGCCGCGACACCACTATTGAAGCGCCACGGCTTGAGCCTCGCCGATATTGAATACTGGGAAATCAACGAGGCCTTCGCGGCCCAGATCCTCGCCTGCCTCGCGGCCTGGAACGATGCAGCGTATTGCCGCGAGCAGTTGGGCCTGGATCAACCGATGGGGGTGATCCCGCGCGATCGCCTGAACGTGGACGGCGGCGGGATCAGCATGGGTCATCCCGTCGGGACGAGCGGCGCCCGCATCGTTTTGCATCTGCTGCGCGTCCTCGAGCGCAACCAAGCCGTCCGTGGCGTGGCCGCCCTTTGCATCGGCGGCGGTCAAGGAGGCGCGATGTTGATCGAGCGGCAATGAATGATGCGCGGATATCGCGCCGGCTAGAGTTAGGGAAGCTCTGCAAAAGTGTCGCGAGCAAGCCCAGATGCGCGAAGCCGCGGAGCGAGTCGCGAGACATATCACGTAGATAGGCGAGCAACGAGCGAGCACGTGACAAAGCAGATGGGCTGCGCAGTAACGTTTGCAGAGCTTCGAGAGGGGGGGTAATGGGATTGCAACCAGGCTTTAAACATTGGCGCCTCGAGGTTGACGCATCCAATATCGCGAACTTGCGCCTGGACAAACAAGGCCCGGGGCCTAATGTGCTGTCCTCCGAGGTGCTGGGCGAGCTCGATGTCATCATCGGTGCTATCAGCGAAAGATTACCGCGCGGATTGATCATCCGCTCCGCCAAGCCGAGCGGTTTTATTGCCGGGGCTGACGTCAAGGAAATTGCGTCCCTCCGTGATAGCGAGGACGCGCTCGCGCTCATCCGGCGGGGACAAACGATCTTCGATCGCTTAGACGGCTTGGGGTGCCCGACCGTGGCGGCCATTCGCGGGTTTTGCGTCGGCGGGGGCCTCGAGCTGGCGTTGGCGTGCCGTTACCGCGTCGCCTTGGATGAACCGGCAACGCGCTTGGGCTTACCCGAGGTGCTCCTAGGTATTCATCCAGGCTTCGGCGGCACTATGCGGCTGCCGAGGCTCATCGGCGCCCCGGCTGCGATGGATCTGATGCTGAGCGGGAGGACCGTGGACGCACGCACCGCCAAAAAACTCGGTATCGTCGATGCGGCGGTTCCCGATCGCCATTTTGAATCCGCGATTATCGCCCACGCGCTGACTCCGCCGCCAATCAAGAAACCGAAGTATTTCCTGCAGCTCGCGAACACCAAGCTGCTGCGTCCTTGGCTCGCGCGCTATCTCCGTGCGC
>JBOIDH010000308.1:0-3545 GCA_050740495.1 Gammaproteobacteria bacterium
GCGCTTACGACGCCCCTTGGTTTCTCGCGGACCCTGCATCGCAGTCTTATGCTTATGCGCAAGCACCCGCCGGCATCACGATCAAGGTCGAAACCCATAACCACCCGACCGCGATCTCACCCTTTCCCGGGGCCGCCACGGGGGCCGGCGGCGAGATCCGCGATGAAGGCGCCACCGGGCGCGGCGCCAAACCCAAGGCCGGATTGACGGGTTTCTCGGTGTCGAATCTCCACATCCCCGGATTCATTCAGCCCTGGGAGCGTGGCTATGGACAGCCACGCCGCTTCGCATCCGCCCTGGACATCATGCTGCAAGGGCCCATCGGCGCCGCGGCGTTCAACAACGAGTTCGGAAGACCGGCCTTGTGCGGTTATTTCCGCACCTACGAGCAAGCCCTGCCCGGCCGCGGCGAGGTGAGAGGCTATCATAAACCGATCATGTTGGCCGGGGGGCTCGGGACCATCCGCCTGCTACATATCCACAAAGAAACCATCCCGGCCGGGGCCAAGATCGTCGTCCTCGGCGGACCCGCGATGCTCATCGGTCTGGGGGGTGGCGCCGCGTCCTCGCTCAGCGCGGGCCAGGGGGATGAAGCGCTCGACTTCGGCTCGGTACAACGCGACAACGCCGAGATGGAGCGCCGCTGCCAGCAAGTCTTGGATAGCTGTTGCGCGCTGGGGCGGCACAACCCTATCCTTGCTATCCATGACGTGGGCGCGGGCGGGCTCTCGAACGCGATCCCCGAGCTATTGGATCAAAGCGCTCGCGGCGGGTGTCTCGATCTAGGCGCTATTCCGAGCGCCGATCCCAGCCTCTCGCCCTTGGAGCTTTGGTGTAACGAAGCTCAAGAGCGTTACCTGCTCGCGATCATTCCCGAGGATCTCGATCGCTTTTCCGCCCTGTGCACGCGCGAGCGCTGTCCCTACGCCGTCATCGGCGAGGCCACCGAGACACGCGATCTGATCGTTCGCGACGGCGCAGAGACACCCGTCAATCTCCCGCTGCGCGTGTTGCTGGGCGGCCCGCCCGGCATCACCCAGCGGGCCGAGCGTTTACGGCCCTCGTCCGCGCCGTTTCCGGCGCGCGATCTCGATCTCCAGGAAGCGGTCGAACGCGTCCTGCGCTTACCCGCGGTCGCCGACAAGCGCTTCCTCATTACGATCGGCGATCGCACGGTGTCGGGTTTGGTGGTTCGCGATCAAATGGTAGGGCCCTGGCAGCTTCCGGTGGCCGACTGCGCGGTTACCGCCAGCTCGTTCTTGAGTTTTACCGGCGAGGCAATGGCCATCGGCGAACGCGCGCCGATCGCTTTGATCGATGCGCCGGCCGCGGCGCGCATGGCCGTCGCCGAGGCCATCACCAACATCATCGCGGCACGTATTCCGCGGCTATCGGACGTCGCGCTTTCCGCCAACTGGATGGCGGCTTGCGGGCATCCGGGTGAAGACGCGCGCCTCTTTGAGGCCGTGCGCGCCGTCGCGATGGAGCTTTGTCCGGCCCTCGGCGTCACTATTCCGGTCGGCAAGGATTCACTGTCCATGAAAACAGTCTGGCAGGAGGCCGGCGAAGAGCGGTCGGTGACGGCGCCGCAGTCGCTTATCGTCTCGGCCTTCGCACCGGTCGCCGATGTTCGTCAATCGCTCACGCCGCAGATCCAGCTTTGTGACGAGCCGACGGTATTGCTATTGGTGGATCTCGGCCGGGGCCGCAACCGGCTCGGAGGCTCGTGCCTGGCGCAAGTCTATGGCGCGTTGGGCGATACGCCTCCCGACCTCGACGACCCCGAGGATCTCAAGGCCTTGTTTCAAGTGGTCCAAGTGCTCAATGAGATGGGGATCATCCTCGCCTACCACGACCGCTCCGATGGCGGTTTGTTCGTGACGCTCATGGAGATGGCGCTCGCGGGCCGTCGCGGCGTGCGCATCGAGATAGATGCGCTCGGAGGAGATCCGGCGCCTATCCTCTTTAACGAAGAGTTAGGGGCGGTATTACAGCTGCGCCGCGAGGACCTCGAACGCGTGTCAGAGGCCTTTCACGCCCACGGTACGCTCGCCGCGCATGTGCACGTGATCGGCGCTCCCATCGATGCGCCCGATACGCCGCCGGCGCTTATCATCCGGCATAAGGATCGCGACCTTGTCACCTTCGATCTCGCCCGATTGCAGCGTCTATGGTCCGAGACCAGCTACCGCATGCAGGCCCTGCGCGACAACCCGATCTGTGCCCGCCAGGAATTCGATCTCCTATCGGATCTCGCGGACCCGGGCCTGAGCATTCGAGTCGGCTACGATCCACGCGAGCATGCGCCGGCGATCGCGACCGGGTCGGCGCGCCCGGCGGTGGCTATTCTAAGAGAGCAGGGCGTGAACGGACACATCGAGATGGCCGCGGCGTTCGAGCGCGCCGGCTTTCATGCCGTCGACCTGCACATGAGCGATATTATTTCCGGCCGCCGAAGCCTCGCTCCGTTCCGCGGTCTCGCCGCTTGCGGCGGCTTCTCCTACGGCGATGTCCTGGGGGCGGGGCGCGGCTGGGCCAGCGCCATCGTGTACAACGAGCGGGCGCGGGCGGAATTCGCGGCCTTTTTTGAACGCCCCGATACCTTTTCGCTCGGCATCTGTAACGGCTGTCAGATGATGTCGCAGCTGCGCGATCTGATCCCGGGCGCGGCCCATTGGCCACGGTTTGCGCGCAATGTTTCCGAGCAGTTCGAGGCGCGCCTGGTGATGGTCGAGGTGCTGCCTTCGTCCTCGATCCTGTTCGACGGCATGGCTGGGTCCCTGATCGCGATCCCCGTCGCCCACGGCGAAGGCCGCGCGGATTTTTCGGCGGGGGGCGGCGCGCGGCAAGCCTTGGAAAATCAAACCGCGGCGCTGCGATTCGTCGATCATCATGGCAAGCCCGCCGAAGTCTACCCTAACAATCCCAACGGATCGCCGGGGGGATTGACCGGCTTCACCACCGCCGACGGACGCTGCACGATCCTCATGCCGCACCCCGAGCGGGTTTTCTTGCGCTGGCAATATTCATGGTTGCCCAAGACATGGCGGCACGAGGCCGGGCCTTGGTTCCGATTGTTCGAGAATGCGCGGCGGTGGGTCGCCTGATGCGGTTGACGGAACCCCACCGTTTTCTCGATGTCAATCCTCGGAGAAGAAGAGCACAGGGAGAACTACAGGTAACCGTTGGCTTGCGCTTTGATTTCGCGCAGAATGTCAGTGTCTCAAAGCGAAATGTACCGCCGCCGTGGACAAGTCTATGGTCAAGACCCCCTCCACCGAAGAGATCACCCTCTTCCGCGACGCCGTGGGAGAGGTGAAACCCATCGTCCATGACAGCGTCTTTCCCGAACGGCCGCGACCCGAGCCGATCGCGGAACAGGCGCGTCTCGAGACGCTGCGGGTCATGCAGGCGCTTTTGAGCGACGATTATGACGCGAGCGATCTCGAGACCGGCGAGGAACTGCTCTTTCTCGCCCGCGGTGTGCGGCGGGAAGTCGTGCGGCGGCTGCGGCGGGGTGATTTTAGCATGCAGGCGCAGCTCGA
>JBOIDH010000309.1:0-3536 GCA_050740495.1 Gammaproteobacteria bacterium
TTTTGCCTTCCGTAAACCCCGGTGCTGGCGAGATCCCGGCCTACCGCCCGCACAAGCCGTTTATCTAATAGCGAATAACGTGGTATCTTTTACGCTGCCGACGAGGTGAGAGGCTTTAAGCTTTGCCGTACCCCGATAGCATACTCCCGCTTAGAATCTTACAACCTCCTGCCGCAGTGACGGAGGCACGTCCATGATGCCGAAAATTCGGTGGCTACCGATTGCGTTCCTGGCCGCTCTGGCGCAAGGAAGCTGGGGCGCCTCACCGCGCGTCGGCGATGCCGAGCTGATTGCGGCACCCGAGCATCGGCGCGCCACCAAACTCATCGCCCATTACCTCGCCAATTACCATTACAAGAAGGTGAGCTTCGATGATGCCATGTCGGCCGAGGTGTTGAAACGCTACGTCGAGTCCTTGGATCCGAATCGCAGTTATTTTCTGCTCGAAGACTTGAACCGCTTCGCGGTCTATCGAGACCAATTGGACGAGGCCGTGAAGGAGGCTAAGCTTGAGCCGGCGTTCGAGATCTTCAAGGTGTTCCGCGGGAGGCTCGAGGAGCGGGTCAACTACGCCCGCGAGCTGCTCGCGCAGCCGCTTGATTTCACCGTTGACGAGGAGTTCGTGCTCGACCGCAGCCGCGCCCCCTGGGCGCCCGACCGCGGCGATCTCGATGACCTCTGGCGCAAGCGCGTCAAGAATGACGTGTTGAACCTCGTGATCACCGGCCAGGATCGGAAGCAAGCCGTAAGCACCATCGCCGACCGATATCAGGGGCTTGCGCGCCATACCTATCAATTGTCGGCCGATGACGTTTACGAGATCTTCATCAACGCCTACACGGCCAGTGTGGAACCGCACACATCCTACTTTTCGCCGCGGAACTCCGAGGACTTCAAGATCCGCATGAGCCTATCGCTGGAGGGCGTGGGCGCGGTATTACGGAATGAGAACGAATACACGATCGTACAGCGGGTGGTGGCCGGGGGGCCCGCGGCCAAGAGCGGACGGCTCAAGCCGGAGGATCGGATCGTCGCCGTTGCGCAGGGGTCGGCGGGTTCTTGGGTCGATATCATCGGATGGCGCCTGGAAAAAGTCGTGGACCTCATTCGCGGACCACGCGGCACCGTCGTTAGACTACAGCTCATTCGGAAGGGTGTGGCTACAAGCACGCCGACGACGGTCATCGCCCTGACGCGCGAGAAGATCAAATTGGAAGATCAAGCCGCGAAGCAGGCCGTGATCGAGGTGCCGCGGGAGAAGCCCGGCATGCGCATCGGCGTGATCACGCTCCCCGCGTTTTATATCGACTTTGCCGCGCGGGCACGGGGCGAGAAAAATTATCGCAGTACTACCCGGGATGTGAAGGCATTGATCGTCAAGCTGATGCAAGTCAAGATGGATGGCATCGTCATGGACTTGCGCGGCAACGGAGGCGGATCCTTAGTCGAAGCCACGGAGCTTACGGGCTTGTTTATTCCCGAGGGGCCGATCGTGCAAGTGCGGGACGCCTCGGGCGCGATCGATGTGAACGAAGATCCGGACCCCGCCGTGCTGTATAAGGGGCCGCTTGCCGTTTTGGTGGACCGGCAGAGCGCCTCCGCCTCGGAGATCTTCGCGGCCGCCATCCAGGATTACCGGCGCGGGATCGTGGTCGGCGAGCCCACGTTCGGCAAGGGCACCGTGCAGAATCTAATCGACCTCGATCAAATCGATAGCACCGAGGGCGAGGATCTCGGCCAACTCAAGGCAACGGTGGCGCAATTCTTCCGTATCAACGGTAGCAGTACGCAACACCGCGGTGTGGTGCCGGATATCGTTTTCCCGGCGGTATTGCACACCACCGATCTGGGCGAACGGACGTTCGACAACGCCTTGCCCTGGGATCGGATCGGAGCGGCGAAGTACGCCCCATTGAGCGCTCCGCTGCACAAGCTTCAGGAGGCCCGATGGCGCCACAATTCCCGGGTCAGCCAGGCGCCTATCTTTTCGCTGTTGATTCATGAAGCGCAACGCCAGCGGCAGGAAGAGGTGCGCAATCGCGTCAGTCTGATCGAGCGTAAGCGCCGGGAACAGCAGGAGGCGGCGGAGCGCTGGCAAAGGGAAGTGGAAAAGCGTTATCGCGAAGTTTTTAAGGCGACGCCGACGCCTTTCCGGAAAGCAAGCGATTCGAGCGCTACTAGTGCCGATAATCCCATCGACATCGGCCAGGTGACGCTGTACGAGACCGCCTATGTGCTCCACGACATGATTGAGTTATGGCGGGGCGGGGCGGCACGCGCGGCGAGCGTGGGCGCCGAGCGAAGGCCGGGATTGGCGACGTGGTAGTTTTTTGGCCTGCGCGCAAGCCGCTTACACGGGCCGCTTGAAATTCATGCCGTGATCATAGAGGTTGTGAATAAATCTGCTGCGCATCCCGATCGCGGCGGTCGCGTGCTCGCTCGCTCCTCGCCTAACGTGTGATATGTCTCGTCGCTCACTCCGCGGCTCCTTGCGCTCGGAATGCTCGCGACGATTTATTCGCAACCTCATAGAACAAATACACTAACTCGTTCAGAAAGCGGAGGCCGAGCGCGGTGGGTTGGATATGCCCAGCGCTGTAATCGATTAGGCCGCGTTGGGCGGCGTCGATCAAGGAAGCTTCGATGATCTCGATGGGCAAGCCCGTGTGCTGGTTGAAAAGTGTCGAGGGGAATCCGTGTCTCAGCCGCAGGGCGTTGATCATGAATTCGACGATAATCTCGCCCGCACCGATGCGGTGTTCATCCTGGATCGCGGCCGCGGTCCCGGCCCCGTGCATGAAGCTCTTGGGGTTGCGGCGCTTGGCCGTGCGTATGATCCGCTGCTCGACCGGATCGCTGATTTTTCCGTGGGCGCCCGCGCCGGTGCCCAAGTAATCGCCGAAACGCCAGTAGTTGAGGTTATGCCGGCAGCGGTGCTCCCCGCGCGCATAGGCCGATACCTCGTACTGGACATAGCCGTGCGCGGCGAGCGCGGCCTGGCCGTCCTGGTAGATCTCCCAGAGCGCGTCGTCATCGGGCAGCGGTGGCGGGCGGCGGGAAAACGCGGTGTTGGGTTCGATGGTCAACTGGTACCACGAAAGATGTTCGGGCCCGAGGGCGATGGCTTGAGTTAAATCGTAAAGCGCGCCTTCGCGCGTATCTTCCGGGAGCCCGAACATCAAGTCCAGGTTGATGTTGTCGAATCCGGCCTCGCGCGCGGCGTGGAACGCACGCCGGGCCTCGTCCCCGCTGTGGATGCGGCCGAGCGACGCCAATTGGGGATCGCGCAGGCTTTGGACGCCGATCGACAAGCGGTTGACCCCGGCGTGCTTGTAGTCCCCGAGGCGCTCGGCGGTTAGCGTGCCGGGATTGGATTCCAAGGTGATCTCGGTGTTCGCGCCGAGCTGCAGCCGCCCGCGGATCCCATCCAGCAGAGCGCTCAGCGCCTCTCCGGACAATAGGCTCGGCGTGCCGCCCCCGATAAACACGCTGATCACCTCGCGCTTCGGGACGCGTGCCCTTTCGTAGGCGAGATC
>JBOIDH010000310.1:0-3530 GCA_050740495.1 Gammaproteobacteria bacterium
CGAAGGCCCAGGTCGCGCGCTTGCCCTCGCGGTAGAGTCGATCGAGGGTCTGTTTGATCTCAAGCAGCATCGCCCGCGCCGCCGCACGCAGGAGCGGATCGTTATCGACACGCGTGCGGACATAGACGACGGCATTGTTGAGAGCGGAGCGCTCGATATCGAAACCCCGGCCGGCTTTTGGGGTGAACGCCGGGGAGAGCGACATCTCCTTCAAGCGCTGGTAGGCCTTGCCGCGCTTATCGGGAGCGATATGGGCCTCCATCCAGCTTACCATCTGGCCCAAGGTCAAGAGATCGCTCGCCAACAACCGATCGAGCAGATTGCGCTCGGCGCCCGAGTAGAAGTCGCTCTCGCGGTCTGAATCCGCAATGCCGAGAGAAAGCACGAGCCGGGCGCGCCGGTCCTGGATCGGACCGCTCGCGAAGGGATCCCATCCCCCGCGCCCGCCGGTCATGTCATAGTAGACAAAGGTCCGATCGCAACCGCGCGCGGTCTGGTACATGATATCGCGCAGGTTATCGTCCTCACCGGGATCGACGATCATGACTAGCTCCCCACGCAGGATCGCCTGCTCGACGAGGGTCTGGAGTGCCACGCCTTTCCCGGATCCCGTCGGGCCGATGATCTGAAGATGTGTCCCATGCACGGCATCGACAGGGATATAGACCGGCTTATTGCGTTGGTCCACGCCGAAGAAGACCTGTCCCGTTTTATAGTAGGCGGACGGCGTGAAGGTCTTGGGCACGAACTTCCCGAGCTCGTCGCGAATGTCGGTCAGCGCCTGGACCTCCTGCTCGGCCCGCCAGCCTTTTCGCCAATTGGAAAACCACGCGACCGTCGGTGCCACGACGTAGAACCGCAGGACCAACCCCAGGGCGAGGCCTGCGGCGGCTAGCGACCAGTACCGTAACACCATATCGCCCGACCAACCGAGATAAGCCCAAGTAACACGCTCGGAATCACGAGGGTTCGTGGCGACCGCGATCGCCCATAAGCCGAACCAGTAGAGCACGAAAACGAATAGCATCACCGTGCCGGCGGTCTGGCATTGGATCCAGGGCGTATCGCGGCTGAACGTGCGCCGGCGGGTCTCGCTCGGGCTAAGACCGGTGATAGCCGCAGCCATGATGGCAATGGCGAGATACACCCAGGCCCAAGGATCGGCGCCAGTGGTAAGCTCCGCGAAGATCTCTGCGGGTTTATCCATGGGCCACCTCTAGGATCTCGCGGACCGTGCGCCGGCCGCCGTCGCTCTCCACCATGTGCACCACCAGGTCGACGTTGCGATAGACGGCGGCTTTGATGGCCTCATAGGGCTTTTGGGGTGCGGCTTCATGCGCGAGATCGACGAAGCGGTCGAGGGCCTCTTCGGCGCTATTGCCGTGCATAGACGCTAATGCACCGCGGTGACCTAGCCTCATCGTCTGCAGGAAAACGTGCGCGTCCCCCGAATCGCGGAACTCGCCGACGATGATCCGGCTCGGCGCGCGGCGCATCGTGTGTTTCAATAAGTCTTTGGTTGTGATCTGCTCGGCCTGACCGACATCACGCACGGCGGCTTCAAGCCGCACGACGTTCGGGGCATCGATGCAAAGCTCAAACGTGTCCTCGACCACGATTAACCGCTCCTCGGGTGCAACAAGACCGATCAAGGCGTTGAGCAACGAGGTCTTGCCGCTTCCCATGGCGCCTGCGATTAGAATATTGGCCCGCGCCGGCACGGCGCGGCATAGCTGTGCAGCCTGCTCTTCCGAGAACGTGCGGCGTTCGCGCAAAGCGTCGAATGTCCAGCGCACCTTCGGAAACAGGCGGATGCTCATGGAGCAGCCCAGCGCCGAGACAGGTTTTAGGGAAGCACTAAGACGCGCTCCGCTAGGTAGGCGCGCGTCGATAAGGGGTCTGGCTTGTTCGTGGGCTTGCTGATCCAGGCTCGCGGCCACCATCGCGATGCAGGCCCGAAGATCAGCCTCATCCCGCCAGCTAAAGGGTCCGTCGAGGCCAAGCTCGGCGCCTAGATCCTCGGCGCGCTGACTCCGGCCGGCACGGGTCACGTAAACGGTGTCGTACCGGTTGACGGATACCTCGGTAATGCCGTCCACCTCGAACCACATCGAGACGGGAGCAAGCCGGTACTCGACGATCGACCAGCGATCGTTGCGGTTCCTGAGATCGTCTAACCGATCGACAGCTTGCATGTTACAGGCTCTCAAACCGATCGAACGACGCTTGCGGGTTTGCGTTGCGCTGCGAAAAAGAGTAGCGGCCCGTCATGAGAATATTTTTACCTATATGGTATACTTATCAAGGCGTTAGCTACTACTAGTACTAGCGCTATGGACTGTATTTGTCAAGCACTCATTGACATATTCTTGCATTCGGAAAAAATGTTACTTCTAATCAGGGTTTAGGGATGGCAATTCAGGACACGCGGCGCGCAAACCTCCGGTGGTTAATCGAAAACGAATTCGACGGGATCAATGTTCGGCTCGCGAGCAAGGTAGGCCTCGATCCTTCGCAGATCTCACGCGCACTCAAGCTCGGCATGGGGGATCGATTGGCCCGGCGCGTGGAATCGAAGACAGGCAAGCCCGCGGGGTGGATGGACGAGGTCCACTTGTTCTCGACAGCGAGCGCCCAGGATCTCGGGCCTTTACGCGGCAAGGCGGTCGTCGTATCACCTTTCGGCCATCGGATGGTACCGGTCGTGACCTATGATGAAGCGGCGGAATGGATCGCCGCAAAGCGAGCGTACCCGGTGACCGAGCGGACGGAAGTGGATTGGATCCGCATGAAACGTGGAGGCGAGCGCGTGATCGGGGTGATCGTCGAGGGAGAAGACATGCTGGACGAAGTCTGGCCCGGCGATGTGGTCTTTCTGGATCCGGAGCTGGAACCACAGCCCGGCGATTATGTGCTCGCCAAGCTGGTGGGTGAAAAGGCGCCCGTCTTTCGGAAATACCGCCCGCGCAAGCGCGATAGCGCCGGCGTGCTCGTCGTGGAGCTTACCCCGCTCAACGAAGACCACCCGGAGTATGTGATCGACGCCAAACACAAAGGGCGGATTCTCGGTGTGATGGTGGAACATCGAAAATACCGACGCAGAAGCGCCGTAGGACTCGCCTCCTTGGAGTCGAAAAAGAAGGGTGGGGAAGCCTAGCGGGACGGTGGCATGGATGCATGGCCGCCCGCTAGCCCGCACACGCCTGTTACGGTCCTCCGTACTCATTATTATTATGCTATCGCTTGGGGCATTCTCATCCGGATCGTGGTTCATGGTCGAACGCTTCCGGGGTTTGTTGCTCGAGCAGGGGGTACAGCTCACGCGGCAGTTTGCGCGAACCGCGGTGTCGGTCTTTCTGGTAAAGGACCTGACCGCCATCCGGCAAACCGCCAAAGCATTCCTCCAATTCCCAGGTGTACGCTATCTGGGCGTGGTCGATACGAAGACAGTCTTGCGGTTCGAAGAGGGAACGCCCAACGATTGGTCACGACAGGCGTTGCCGGGTACTGTAATGCACGCCGGCCTCGCG
>JBOIDH010000311.1:0-3483 GCA_050740495.1 Gammaproteobacteria bacterium
CTTTATGAGGCCCTGCACGAAGCTGCGGCCCACCTCGCTGTGGTCCTGGACGATCAGTGCCGTGGGCAGGCCCTTTGGATCGTTGTTGATGGCGAAGCCGAAGAGCAGCAACTGAATGATCGGAATGCCGATGATCATGCCAAACGTCAGCCGGTCGCGCTTGAGCTGGATGAACTCCTTGCCGACGATGCCCCACCAGCGGGAGAAGGAAAAGCGACTCATGGGATGAGGCGGTCTTCGGCCTCGCTCATCAGATGGATGAATACATCCTCGAGGCCCGACTCGATGCATTCCCAGCGCTCCGCGCCATCGCCACGGACCGCGTCGATACTGGCTTCCAGGCGCGCGGCGTCGAGACCTGTGAGGTGCAGCGAGTTGCCGAAGGCGATGATCTGATCGACTCCTGGTTTGCCCTCGAGTTTCCTCGCGAGCGCCGTGAGGTCGCCGCCGCTCGCCGCCCAAGTCGTGAGTCCTTGGCGGGCGACGACCTCGGCGGCGGTGCCCTGGGTGAGCAGCCGGCCGGAGGCGATGTAGGCGAGCTTGTGGCAGCGCTCGGCCTCGTCCATGTAGTGGGTCGAAACCAGTACCGAAATGCCGCCAGCCGCGAGCCGGTGGATCTCCTCCCAGAAGTCGCGACGTGCCTTGGGGTCGACACCCGCGGTCGGTTCGTCGAGCAGCAGAAGCTCCGGGGTGTGCAGCATGCACGCCGCCAAGGCCAGCCGCTGCTTCCAGCCCCCGGAAAGCGCGCCGGCGAGCTGGCTTGCGCGGGACGCGAGGCCGAGGCTCTCCAGGGCGCGATCGACGGCGTCGCGCCGGGCCTTCATGCCGTAGAGCCGGGCCACGAAATCGAGGTTCTCGCGGATCGAAAGGTCCTCCCACAGCGAAAATTTCTGGGTCATGTAGCCGACGCGCCCCTTGACCTCGGCGCGCTCGCGAATGATGTCGAAACCGAGGCAAGTACCTTCTCCCGAATCGGGCGTCAGCAGCCCGCACAGCATTCGAATCGAGGTGGTCTTGCCGCTGCCGTTGGGGCCGAGAAAACCGAAGATCTCCCCGCGCCCGACGCGCAGGGAAAGATCGCGCACCACATGCTTGTCGCCGAAATGCTTGTTGAGCCCGCGGACGTCGACGGCAAAATCAGGTGTCTGCATGTTGACTGTCACTATAAGCAGGAGATCATTGCAGGCGCACGTCGAGCGGTTGGCCGGGATGCAAGCGCGCGGCGTCTTGCGCGTTCGGCTCGGCTTCGACCAGGAACACGAGTTTCGTCCGGCTCTCGTTGCTGTAAATCACCGGCGGCGTGAACTCGGGCTGGGGCGAAACGTAGCTGATCTTGGCCGCGATGGCCGCCCCACACCCGTCGCACCTGGCCTCGACAGCGTGGCCAAGCACGAGCTTACCGACGATCGTTTCCGGCACAAAGAAACGCAGCTTGACGTTACCGGGCGGCAGCAGGCTCACGACCGGACTGCCTGCCGGCACCCACTCGCCTTCGCTGTACAGGGTATCGAACACCAATGCCGCTTTGCCGGCCTTGGCGGTTTTCTGGGCCAGGCGCCAGGACTGCTGCTCGAGTTGCGCGCGCGCGGCATCCGATTCGGCGGCCGCGGCCCGGACCTCCTCGTCGCGTCCCGCGAGCTGGGCGGTTTTCAACTGGTGGGTAAGCTCGGCGACGCGCGCGCGATCACCCTTGTTAGTCGCGACACGGATATCCAAGCGTTCGGGGGCGATGAAACCGTTTGCGAGCAGCTTTTCGTCGCGCTTCAGCTCGCTCGCGGAAAGCTGGGCGGCGGCGATCGCTTGGGCTATCTGCGCCTTGATCACGTCGAGCTCCGCGGGACGCTTGCCGGACGTGATGTTGGCGAGCCGCGCCTCGGCCGCATGGAGCCGCGCCTCCGCCTCGCGCCGCGCCGCGGCCTCGTTCTCCTGTTCGAGGACAAACAGGGGCGCTCCGCCGGCGATGATTTGCCCGCGCCGCACCTGAAGCTTCTCCAGCCTGCCGGAATAGGGGACCGCGACGCGGACAAACTCGCCCTCAACGTAGCCCTGATAGAGCGGCGGCTCTGTGGCGCCGCAGCCGAGCAGAGAATGGGCGCAAAGCAACGCGACACCCGCGAGGCGCGCGAGCTTGCACCGGGACTCGGTGCGCGACGATAACGTGACATTCATCCAGCATAACCCTTGTTCCGCGTGCGCACAGCGCACCTTAGGCTTGCTTGCACTACACGACGGTCAGCAAGATTGTGAATGACGCAGAGAACTGATATTTCAAGCCCTGGCCCCTTAATCACGGCATCACGGCAACTGCTTGCTGCGGGACGCAAGCACGCGGGGATGCAGCAAACGCTCGCCGCGCATAGCGTACAGGATAAAGACGCGGGAGACCTCTTGACGATCAAAGACTCGGCATGGTGGCTCGACGATCTGCCTGTAGCGCCAACCTTTCAGTTCTTGCGGCTTTGAGCCGCTCTTTGGATGGTCTGCTAGCTGCTCCACATGCCGAAACACCTTCTGGACTAAAAGCTTGGCCGCTTCCGGATCGTCCAGTGCGATGTAGTCGGCAATGGTATCCAGATCACTGAGCGCAGGCTCGGTCCAAATTACCTCAGCCATCGGGCCATGCGCTGTTTAGCCTGAGCATGAGACAGGGTCCGCCCCTCCTCAATTGCTCTCTCTCCACGCGCGATCCCTTCAAGCAGGCTCATGCGACGCTGCAGCCTCTCATACGTCTCAACGTCCACAAGGTAGGCGCTAGGCACGCCGTGCTGCGTAATAAGGATGGGCTCCTTATCCCGCTCTAACTCGGAGAGGAGCTCCGTGGCCTGACGCTTCAACGTTGTAACAAGTTCGGTGCGCATGATAGTGATACTAAAATATCACAAGACCCGGTGCAAGCCCGTGAGGCGCAACGGGCGGCGCTAACGAGATTTCGAAGGCGCGTTGCGCCGCTTATTCCTTGAGCGAGGTCGCCCGCTACGGCGATCGCTCCGCTGCAAGGGGCCATCGTGTTGGTAAGGGGCGCCTTCGGAGTGTCGGTCGGCGTGTGGCTCGAAAGGTATGGTGTCAAGGCTGACGATGGTACTGGGGATGGTAAGGCCCATAGAGAAGCCCCCTGTTCGGGACGGTCAGAAGACCGGTCGCACAGCCGATGAGACCGGTGGCGAGTAACAGGGCTAAGAGTGTTGGATGGACGCCTTGCCTTGTGTTCATGGATCACCTCACGAAGCCATGTAGCTCTACCCGCCGATGTGCTCGGTGATCACGCGTTCCACCTCGGGAAGGCGCGCTTCCTCCTTGAGGGGCGGCACCGAGCGAATAGGAATCTCAAAAGCCGCTGTCTTCAAAAGGCAAGATACGACTGAACCTGTTAGCTGTCAAATACGCTCTATCGCGGTCCAGAATCCGGGAATTATCGGGCTATAGGTCGGCTCGAAGCGCCAAGTTTCGAGGCGTCTTGGTGTCTTGGGCGAACTACGGCCAAGG
>JBOIDH010000312.1:0-3476 GCA_050740495.1 Gammaproteobacteria bacterium
CGGGGTGCGGATGCGCGCTCAATTCGGCTATCGGCGCGAGGGCGATGACTTTTTTTTGCGCCAGGAACGCCACCCGATCGGTCACCCGCCAGAGGGTATCGAGATCATGCGTCACCAACACCACGGTTAGCCCCAGGGATTCCTTGAGCTGCATGACGAGATCATCGAAGGCACTGGCGCTCTTCGGATCCAACCCGGCGGTAGGTTCATCGAGAAATAAGATCTCCGGGTCGAGGGCTAACGCTCGAGCAACGGCCGCGCGTTTCAGCATACCCCCGCTCAGCTCGCGCGGATACTTAAATGCCGCGCTCGCCGGGAGCCCGGCGAGGACGACCTTTAACAACGCCAGCTGTTGTACGAGATCACGCGAGAGATCCGTATGTTCGTTTAGGACCAAGGCAACATTCTCCAATACGGTCAGGGCGCTGAACAATGCTCCCTGCTGAAACATCACACCGATGCGCCGTCGCAGTTGGTCTAAGCGATTTTCCGGCAGCGCCAATACGTCGAATCCAAGGACCCGTAAGCTGCCGGAGGCCGGGCGCGTGAGCATAATGATCTCCCGGAGCAAGGTGGTTTTCCCGGAACCGCTGCCTCCCACCAGGGCGAACGTCTCGCCGCGTTGGACATCGAGGTCAATCCCGTCGTGGATGCAGACCTCTCCGAAATGGGTGCGTATATCCCGTGCTTCAATAATGTGCTTGCTAGACATCGCTTGCGTTTCAGGCGGCCTATATCCCAAGCCAACTGTAGAGGATTGAAAACGCGGCGTCAGCGACGATGACTAAGAAGATCGACTGAACCACGCTGACCGTGGTTTGGCGCCCGACGCTGTCGGCGCTGCCCATCACCCGGAAACCTTGGAAGCACCCGACGACGGCGACGATCATTGCGAATACCGGGGCCTTGCCTATACCGAGGAGAAAGGATCTGAGCGTGACTTCCCCGGGAATGCGGTCGAGAAAATCCAAGTAGCCCACGTCCAAGAGCTTAGCCGCCATGACCATCCCGCCTAACACGCCCGCCGCATCGGCGACCAGCGTCAGGAGCGGTAGGGCGATCATCAGCCCGAGAATCTTCGGCAAGACCAGCAGCTCGAAGGGCGAGATACCGATGGTTTTCAAGGCATCGATCTCTTCCGTGACCTTCATCGTCCCAATCTCGGCCGTGTATGCCGACCCCGTGCGGCCGGCGATGATGATCGCCGTCATCATGGGACCGAACTCGCGGAACATCGTGAGCGTTACGAGCTCGACGATGAAGATATTAGCTCCGTAGCTTTGCAGCTGAATCCCGCCCTGGTAAGCGATGACGATCCCAAGCAGAAAGGAGAGCAAGGCGACGATCGGGATCGCCCGCACGCCCGCACGTTCGACAGAGCTGAAGAACGCCCGCCAACGGATGCGTGAAGGTTTTCGGATGGTGCGTAGGACGGCGGCGCTCACCTCGCCGATAAACGTCAGCAAACGCAGGCTATGATCGAGGCGCTCAATAGTCTCTTGTCCTAGCCGCCCGAGGATGCCCAAAGGCTCGGGGACAGGCTCATCGTCGACCGTCTTGGTGCGGGCCTCGATCAGCTCCAATAGCGCGCGGAACTCCTCGCGCAGACCGGTCAACTGCGCAGGCACGTCCTGCGCGGCATAGGTACGCAGCATCCGTTGCAGCAGCCAGGCCCCGTTGGTATCGAGCGCGGTGATCCCGCTTGCTTCGAGGATCACCGGCCTCGGCGCCGGCGCCGGGAAGCTTTTTTCCAAGAGCGCGAGATGGCGCATTGTCCAAGCACCAGTAAGGCGCAACTGTCCGCCTCGGAGGTCGATCTTCGCGTTCTCAGATTGTTCGGTCACGTCGTGCGCGGGTCAGTCTGTGATCTAAAAACCCGCGAATATTATTACGGCGAGTTGTCCGCGTCACGCACCGTGGTCGATTTTCCATACTCATTGGTGTAGGATTTAAGCCCATCGGTGTCTCGGTAAGGAACCAGAGCAATGGAACAAGCGTGTCAGGGCCCGGGTGCAGGGACGTATATCGGCAAGCAAATGGTCGGGGGCGATGCAGCCGCCGAACGGCGCGGCTCCGATCGGCGGCGCCTGTCCTGGTGGACTTTGACATATGGGTCTTGTTGTGGATGCCGCGCGCGCGAGCGGCGGTATAACGGTGCGGCGGGTTACATCGACCGCTACGAGATGCCGCTGTTCGCCGTCTCGATCGGTGTCTTTATCCTAGGGTGCGTGGATGCCTGCTTAACGTTGCGTCTTCTAGCGGCAGGTGCCACCGAGGTGAATCCGCTGCTTGATGCCGTACTGCGCGCCGATACCGGGCTGTTTTTAGTCTTGAAATTCGTGCTGACAGCGATCGGTCTGGCGCTTCTAGTAGTGCACAAGAATTTCACTGTTTTCTACTGCCTAAATGGGCAAATCATCCTCCAGATCGCGTTCGCGATCTACGTTTGTCTTGTCGGATACGAAGCGGCGTTGTTGTCGTTAAGCGAAGCTTGAATGCAAACGGGCCGTGGATCCACGGCCCGCCGGCCCAGTCTCTTAGCAGCGCGAATCAGGTCAAGATATCGGCGCTATCGTCTGCTAATGCGATTTCCGCTAGCGCATCGCCTAAAGGCTCATGAATTCGGTTGGCACTTTGGGCAAGCGTAAATTGTGGCCAGCTCAACACGACCATGCTTCCGCCGGCCGCTATCACGAGGGGATTGTGGGTCATGGCTTAAAAAGCTCCTTTGAGTTTTTAGGTAACGCCGATATCGTCAGGTTGAGAATATTCTTCAATCTGGTTGTTGTTTCCGAAGGGAGACCGAAACGTCAAAGCCTGCGATGGCTAGGCCGCGATCCGGTCTTCGGGAGTAGCGTAATGTTGACTGCGATTACCGATTCGATGGGGTTCTTTATCTTCCTTGGGCTTGCAGCAGCATTTCTAATTTGATCCGTGCGTTCTCAGCGTAGCGGTCGCGCTGAGCGGCTGATCATAAGGTTTTTCATGCGTACAATAGTATCAATCTCATTGAATCAAAGGCTGTTTGGCATGCGTTATCGATCTCCCTCAATGGACGCGATCGCGTTCGGAAAACTGGTAGCCGTGTTGTTGTCTGGAATGCTGGGAATTCAGGTTGCGCACGCGGCGCTGCCTTGGTTCGGGAATGATCATCCAACCCTGGCGCCGATGGTGGAGCGGGTTACGCCCGCGGTCGTGAATATCGCCACCGAGGGTCGCGTTAAAATTCAGCAGAATCCGCTGTTCGAGGACCCGTTCTTTCGTTTCTTTTTCGGCGTTCCGAATCAACCTCTGGAACGCAAAACCCAAAGCCTCGGGTCCGGAGTCATCGTCGACGCGAGGCGCGGACTAGTCATTACCAATGCCCACGTGGTTGCTAATGCCGAGCAAATCACGGTCAAGCTGCGCGATGGACGTAAGATCGAGGCCAAGCGCCTCGGCAGCGATACGGAGACCGACGTGGCCGTGATCCAGAT
>JBOIDH010000313.1:0-3469 GCA_050740495.1 Gammaproteobacteria bacterium
AATGTCGTCAAATGCGTTGGCATACAGGATCTTGAGGTTCCAGCGTACGCCGGCGACGGCACACCTCACATCGTCGGACACGCTCAAGTAGTTGGGGTTGATAAGCGGCCGATCGAGCGGATCGGACGAGGCGAGCGCGACCTCTCCGCGGCTCAGCGGTCGATTAATGTAGGAGGTAAAGGTAACGCCGTGCCGGTTTGGCGCGCCGGCTTCGGGGTAGTCCGGAGAAAGGGTCATCAGGAAGAATAGCTGGAGTCCGGGATACACCTCCTGCGGTTCGCTCTTAACGAACGCTCCCGCCTCGAGGAAATTCGAGCCGAGCGCGCCGCTTCGATTCGCGTCGTATTCGCGAAGCGCGGCGGCCTTTAGCTCATCCGAGAGCGGGGCAAAGGTGAGCGGTTGCGTGATCTCGCACCGCACCCGGGTGTGGAGATGGTCCTGCAGATTCTTGCCCACGCCTGGGAGATCCCGGAGAACGTCGATACTCAGCCGCCGAAGCGCGCTCTTTGGCCCGATGCCCGAAAGCATCAGCAACGAGAATTCGCGACCAACACCGTTCGGCAACCCCAGTCGTATGACGACGTCCCTGCCGGTTATCAGGATCTCGGCATGGACAGCCCACAGGGGCGGGACATTGGAAAGGTGATTGAAATCGCCGCCCTCGGTCGTCTACACCATCATTATCTGCGGCAAGGGCCTTGATAAGGGAGCGAGCGTACCGGCCCCCAAATAGACAGTTACGAATTTTCGGGAACGACAACGGACGATAAGGGCTAGCTAGCTTCTGCTTGATGGCGAGCAGCGTGGTCGGTGTGCCGACAGCATACCTTACCTTATACTTGTACCGGGCGAATTGCTGATTCGCCGGGTATAGGCTTCATTTCCGGTCTTGTGACCCACCCCGTTTCTCAGGGCACCGGCCGGGGCGCTGATGCAAGTCGCTCTTTGACGCCGGCAAATAAGTGTGTATAGTACACACGATGACGAGCGCCGACCTCATCAGGCGGCTCAAAGACGACGGCTGGATCCTCGTGCACGTTAAGGGTAGTCACCATCATTTCAAGCATCCAGCCAAGCCGGGACGGGTCACGGTGCCACACCCCCAAAAGGACCTCCCGATCACAACAGTGCGAAGTATCTACCGGCAAGCCGGTTGGACGTGGGGGCAGTAACCATGCGCTTCTCTATCGTCGTCCATAAGGACCCCAGCAGCGACTACGGGGTCATAGTACCCGATCTGCCGGGCTGCTTTTCGGCAGGCGGTAGCCTTGATGAGGCCATCGAACAGGCGCGGGAGGCCATCGAGTGCCACTTGGAGGGGTTCCTGATAGACGGGCAACCCATTCCCCAAGCTCACCCCATTGAGGTCCACCAGGCCAATCCGGACTATGCCGATGGGGTGTGGGCGGTCGTGGAGATCGATCTGGCCAAGCTCTCGAGCAAAGCCAAGCGTATCAACATTACGCTGCCAGAACGGCTGTTGACGATTATTGACCAAGCGGCGGCACGGGAGGGCGAAAGTCGCTCGGGCCTTTTGGCCCGTGCGGCGCTCGAGTATGTGGAGCGCCACGGTGAGTCCCGGTAAGTGGGTGGAAAACTTGCTCCGCAAAAAATTCCGAAACAAGTCAATACGAGGCGAAATAACGCGAAATTGAGCGAAATTGCGGAGCAGAAAATGAGCTATCTTGTTGATAATGAACGATTGTACCGATGACTCATAATCCCTTGGTCGTAGGTTCGAGTCCTACCGGGCCCATCATTAAAACAATGAGTTAAATCACCCCCGGCAAAGCCGGGGGCTTATTGGGTGAGCGCCTCAAAGGCGCCATAACAGCATGAGCCGCCCAAGGCGGCGGGTCTACATTCCAAGCTTCATCTGCTCGTACCGCTCGTCTTCTTCCTCTTGGTTGCGGATATAGGCTCGAACCATGTTTTCCTCCAAACCGACCGTGGAGACGAAGTAACCGCGTGCCCAAAAGTTCTCGCCGCTGAAATTGCGCTGTCGGCCACCAAACGTCCTGGCGATCTGAATAGCACTCTTCCCCTTGATGTATCCGACCACATTCGCCACCGCATACTTCGGCGGAACACTCAGACACATATGCACGTGATCCCCCATGAGGTGCCCTTCGACAATCTTCGATTCCTTGTGCCTCGCTAGCTCGTGGAAGATCTCCCCCAACTGCCGACGCAGCATCCCGAAAATCCGCTTCTTCCTTCGCTTCGGTATAAAACACTACGTGATATTTGCAGTCCCATCTCGTATGACTCAAACTCTGATATTCTTTCATCTCGAATCCCCTTCTCTTGGCAGAGATCGGAGATTCACACCGACCGTAGTACAGGTCAAACCACGGTGAGTCCCCCGGCAAAGCCGGGGGCTTACCTCACTGAGTTATGCCGCTATTCTAATGTAATTGATTGCGGAGTGCTCCGCATTTCCACTTCTGTAAGCTTATGAAAGATAGCGAGTAGTCAGAGGACTAGTACCAATGACCGATCCGTCGCGCAGACCTTTTTTGCCTAAGTCGACCTCGGACCGATGAATGCCATCGCCGGGCCAAGACCCTGCGGTCGGCCTTGGTCACCTCGGTTGTCGTTGTTGGTGAGACAACGAGGCCCGGCGGATGCCGGGCCTCTGAGGACCGGACGTGTTGCGGCCTGCCTAAAAGCCGCTGGCGTTGAGCCGTCCGCCGGTCACGCACTTGTCGGCGAGTGAGGCCGTGCCGTTGGCTAAGGGGCGCACGAGGATCGGTTGCAAAACGCCATTCGTGCGTATGGACTCGGCAAGCTCCTCGATGTTCTCTTCCGCGTCGGCCCCGCGTCCGTTCTCGGCATCGGCCTCAATGAGGGAAAGCGAGAGCTCGGTCACGGCTACCGAATGGGGATCATGGCTAACCGACGGCACAGGCGCGTTGGTACGTTTATCAAAATGCCGTTTGAAATTCCTATCCTCCGGTATCCCACTCCCCGCTGTCTAACGCCTCGCGTACGGCGTCCTTGCACGGGCGAGATTGCCCGCGTCATGATCGAGAAAGCCCAAGGATGATTCAATCGAGTATCCATCAACGCGCCCATTCACCCGAGCTGCGGCCGCCCCGATGCCCCGTGAATTTGTGTATGCCGAAAGGAACGAGTTGCGCCCAGCCCGGCAGCTCGTGATGGTGCCAGGTCGTGCCGGCCGGTCGGCCGCCGATCAGATTGTCCAGGTATCTGAACTGCTGGTCGTCCGTCGACTGCCACAGGTGCTCGGGCAACATGCGTTCCTCGATGACCACGCTGCTGAAGTCGGCGTAGCGCGTGCGACAATTGATCGGGATTCTGGGGATGAACCCGGCATCCAGCGCGCCTCTTCACGACTTCGCGCTCGGCATTGTTCAGGAAGCCCTGACCGATTTCGTCCCATGACCATGGACGATTCGAGGTGACAGCCTCGACGTAGGCCCTCACCCGTTCGCGGAGAACCTTG
>JBOIDH010000314.1:0-3453 GCA_050740495.1 Gammaproteobacteria bacterium
GAAGCGGAGGCTCGGCACCGCACGCTGGTGGAAACCACTCCAGCCATCACCTACATGGCTGATGTGACCGATGAGGTCAAGATGCATTATGTCAGCCCACAGACCGAAAACTTGCTCGGCTTCAGCATGCAAGAATGGTTGACGGATCCCGAACGCTGGGTAAAGCAATTGCATCCGAAAGATCGTGATCGCGTCCTGGATGCGTTTAATGATACGTTTGTCTCAGGGATACCGTTCAAGATGGAATACCGCCTCGTGACACGTGACGGTACCTCAAGATGGTTTCAAGAGTATGGCGTGGTGATAACTGATGCCATTCAGAAGAAGCGGTATATGTACGGGACCATGGTAGATATCACCGACTGCAAGGCGGCCGAAGCGTAGCTTACGGCCGCTGGCCCCGCGGCTAGGCCACTGCTCTCGCGTTGACTGCGTCAGCGCGTTTCTTCGGCACCTCCAGGAATCTCGCTGAGCGATCTGGAGGACTCGCGGTACAAGCACCCTAAGCAGCGCTGGAAGGTGTACCAAGCCGGATCACGGACCAGGATACGGGCAGCCTCATCGGCATTACCACCGAGCAGGCTAAACGGCAATGTCGCGATATAGATACCGGTGCCGATCGCCGTGGCCACGATCCCAAGCGGCCGCGCGATGAGGCCGTCGGCGGCCACGTAATCGGCTTTACTCGATGGATTGGCGTAAGCGGAGTGGAACCGCCGTCCGTAATTGTATTGATAGGCGCCGCCACCCAGCTCGGCTACGTGGTCGGCCCGGGCCATCCGCGCCGTGGGGAAAGGCGCGGCCGCGCATGCCGCCGCGATGATATAGGGCCATAAACGAGATAAGAATTTCAACATGTCAACCTCCGCAGACAAAGCCCGTTCCGTTACGCTAGTATAGCGCGGATGAACCCTGGTAGCCCGCAAGCCGCGTCTATAAACAACGCTGTCGGGCCCGCTTCCCTGTCCTTCGGGCGGAACATATGACCCTGGCTGTCGGAGACTCAACTACGCAACTAAGCCGTTGCGATGTGCTGGTCATCGGCGGCGGTCCCGCCGGCTCGGCGGTGTCCGCCCTGCTGGCCGAACGAGGCTGGCACGTGGAGGTGCTGGAGAAAGACCGGCACCCGCGCTTCCACATCGGCGAATCCCTGCTGCCCCAGACTCTGCCCATGCTGGAGTGCCTAGGGGTCTTGGCCGAGGTAGAAAAGATCGGCCTCCGAAAATACGGGGCCGAGCTCGTATCCCATGACCATGGCCGCTCACGCACGGTCTATTTTGAGCGCGCCCTGGGAGGCGCCCGGCCGTATGCCTATCAGGTGCGGCGCGCGGATTTCGATCGCATCCTGTTTGAAAATTGCGCGGCCAAAGGGGCGCGTACCCATACCGGCGTCCGGGCGCGGCAGGTGGAATTTCGTCCCGGACGGACCTCGCTCGTCCACGCGCAGGATGGGCAAGACCAGGCCAGAACCTGGGAGGCGCGCTTCGTCGTGGACGCGACCGGCCGTGACACCTTCCTCTCCGTCCAGTTAGGCGGCAAGCGGCGCAACCCGCACCATAACAGCGCGGCGATCTTCAGCCACTTCGAGGGGGTGCGCCGGCTCGGCGGGCGCGACGAAGGCAACATCAGCATCGCCTGGTTCGAACACGGCTGGTTCTGGGTCATTCCCTTCAAGGATGGGATCACGAGTGTCGGCGCGGTGTGCTGGCCCGCCTATCTCCAGGGCCGTCAGACCGATCCAGACCAATTCTTATGGGACACAATCGCGCTATGCCCGCCGCTTGCCGAGCGCATGCAACACGCCAAACTCGTCATGCCCGCGCACGCAACCGGCAATTATTCCTATCAGCGCACCACGATGAGGGGCGAGGGCTTTATCATGGTGGGGGACGCCTTTGCCTTTATCGATCCGGTGTTCTCGAGCGGGGTCCATCTAGCGCTCAATAGTGCCACGCTCGGCTCACGGGCGGTGGATGCCTACCTGCGCGGAAGCCCCGAATATCCGGCCCGGTTGCGCACGTTCGAACGCAGCGTGCGCTGCGGTGTCGGGACGTTCTCGTGGTTCATTTACCGCTTCACCCAGCCGGCCTTCCGGGAGCTTTTCATGTCGCCGAAAAGTTTCTTTAAAATGGAGGAAGCAGTGTTGTCCATCCTGGCCGGCGACGTGTTCCAGAATGGCCGCGCGGCCTTGCCTATTCTGCTCTTCAAGTTGAGCTACTATCTGGTCTCACTCAAGGATATCCGGCGCAACTGGGCGGCCTTCCGGCAGCGCATGGAAGGCGTCCCGGCCCCCAAGGCAGCCTAAGGGGAGGAAGATAAACTGCCAGGACCAAAGATGTTCGCCGAGCACGTGTTTGGAGCGGTGAGCCATGTGCCGTCCGATCGACGTCCAGAACCCGCGGCAAGCGAGGTTCTGCATGTGGGCTACGTGGAGATCGAAGGGGTGCAGACTCTGCTACAGGGCCAGTTTCCTCTCGCGCGGATAGATTTCGGTGATTGCCGGCCGCCTGAAACGACGGATCCCTGGCCGCTCGTGCGCCTCAAGCTGCCACAACTCCAAGCGGCCCCACTCACCGAGGTTTGGACCAGCGGGCTTCCGGTCCAATATTTCCATCACGATGGTCTTTGGCTCGCCGCCAACAAAGAGATCCTGTTCGGTTATTTCGAGGAGCAGGAATCGGCAGGGTCCATGCTCGCGAGGCTCGTCCATGCGGCCTATCGCCGCATCTTGACGAATATTCGCGGTTCAGGGTATCCCCACTTGCTACGCGTGTGGAACTATATGCCGGGGATCAATGAGCTTTCAGACGCCTTGGAGCGCTATCAGCAGTTTTGTATTGGCCGGCATCAGGCACTCGTGGAGGAGCGGGTGGAATTCCACCGGAGCCTCCCCGCGGCGACGGCGGTGGGCACCGGGCCGGGACCGGTACAGATTTATTTCTTGGCCAGCCGGCGGGAGGGTATTCAGATCGAGAACCCGCGCCAGGTGAACGCCTATCGCTACCCGCGCCGCTACGGCCCCAAGAGTCCATCCTTCGCCCGTGCGAGATTACTCCCCTCCGAGTCGGGCAACCGCCTCTTCATCGCCGGGACGGCCAGCATCGTCGGCCATGCCAGCCGCCATGCCGGCAACCCCTATCGACAGACCGTCGAGACCCTGGACAACATCGAAGCGGTGATCGCATCAGCGCTCGTTGCGCACCCGGGGCGGCATGGGAGCCCCACGTCCAAAGCGGCGCTCTTGAAGGTGTACGTACGCCGTCCTGAACACCTTCCGGCCATCGAAAGGGCGCTTGCCGATCGGCTCGGATGGGTACCGCGCTGCCTGTTCCTGCGAGGCGATACTTGCCGCAGCGCATTGCTGCTCGAGATCGAGGGGATCGTGAGCGTCGCGAATGCCGAACCCGTGGGCGCGGGCGAGCGTTAACTTTCCGAAAGCCGCTCGACCTCGCG
>JBOIDH010000315.1:0-3445 GCA_050740495.1 Gammaproteobacteria bacterium
CCATGCCCGTGCCCAAAAGGCCCACGAACGCGGCGGCATAATGTCGTGACAGAACGGTGCGAGTCATAAGCGTCTATCCTTATTAATTAATTAAAAGCCATTGCCGAATCGGCACAGGCATCTGGCGATTGATCGCGCCGCTACGGTCCAGCCACCCCGCTCCGCCACTCGCCGCCGACATTGATACCCGGCGCGCCGGATCTGTGCGTGTTTACAGCAATCCCGGGGCCACGTTGGTAACGCGTTGATCTGATAATTTATATTCTAGGAAGGCGGCACTCGGACGCATTTGCGAGCGGCTCAGCCGCACCATCATGGTGAGCGCGCACACGCGGATGTCGCGTCCTAGTGCATGCGGTCAGGCGGCTGCACGGCCCGGACACCCGCCGGTTTGCAGCGTGTCCCCGAGTTCGGCGAATTCTGCATAGGCTCGGCGACCGGCGGCGCGCCGGATGGCGCTGAGGCCATCGGCGGCGAGAGGCTCGCCCGAGCCGACGCGCGAAATATGGCCACCCAAAGAAGCCATTCAAATCCGTCCCCTTTCCCTCGGTTTCGACCGGCGCCCGCAAGGGCAGGCCGTTTCGTGGTAGTCTCCGGGCGCAAGCCATGGCTAGCACGACGAACGGAGACCCTGACGAACCTTCATGTACCCGCCGCGCGTTCCTGACTGGGGCGCTCGCGGGCGCGGCCGTGCTCGCGAGCCCCATCGTGCGCGCAACGCCGCACAAAACCCGATTTACGAGCTATCCCTTCACGCTCGGCGTCGCCTCCGGTTATCCCACCGAGGACGGCGTGGTGCTTTGGACACGTTTGGCGCCGGACCCGCTACAGGGTGGCGGGATGGGGGCGCTGCCCATCGAGGTGGCGTGGGAGGTGGCCCATGACGAATGCTTCCGGCGCATCGCCCGGCGCGGCGTCACGCTGGCGAGGCCGGAGGACGCCCATTCCGTGCATGTGGAGCTCACGGGATTAGCGCCCGGGCGCTGGTACTGGTATCGATTCAAGGCAGGCTCTGAGCTGAGCCCGGTCGGACGGACGCGCACCACACCGGCCCGCGGTGCCGCGACTGCGGAGCTGCGCTTCGCCTTCGCCTCGTGCCAGCACTACGAGCACGGCTATTTCACGGCCTATCGGCACATGGCCCGCGATGCGCTCGACCTGGTCGTACACCTCGGCGATTACATCTACGAGGGCTCCTGGGGAGAACACCCGATCCGCGCACACACCGGTGCGGAGACCGTAAGTCTCGGCGATTACCGGAACCGCTACGCGCTGTACCGATCCGATCTCGATCTGCAAGCGGCCCACGCCGCCTTTCCCTGGGTCGTAGTGTGGGATGACCACGAGGTCGACAACGACTACGCCAATGACCGCTCCCAGGATCTCACGCCGCGCGAGCAATTCCTGGCTCGCCGGGCGGCCGCCTACCGGGCCTATTACGAACACATGCCCCTGCCCGCAAGCGCGCGCCCGAGGGGACCCGATATGCGGCTCCACGCGCGGCTCGGCTTCGGGGGACTCTGCGCATTCCATCTGCTCGATGGCCGCCAGTATCGCGACTATCAAGCCTGCCCCAAGCCGGGACGGGGCGGTTCCAACACCGTCGAGGCGTGTGCGGAGCGCAGTGATCCGAACCGCAGTGTCCTCGGATCCGAGCAGGAACGCTGGCTCACCGAGGGGCTCGCGCGAGCAAAGGCCCGCTGGAACATCATTGCCCAGCAGACCCTCATGGCCCGGATCGATGCGACGCCCGGGCCCGGGCAGTCGTTCTGGACCGACGGCTGGGACGGCTATCCTGCGGCCCGCTCGCGCCTCTTGCGCTGGCTCGCCCTGCGGCGCGTCTCGAACCCGATCGTGCTGGGCGGCGACGTCCACGCCTTCTATGCCGCCGATCTCAAGCTCGAATTCGACGATCCCGGGTCCCCGGTCGTGGCCACGGAGTTCGTGACCACCTCCATCAGTTCCGACGGCAGGCCGCCGGAGCGCATCGCTGCGGACCTGCCCGAAAACCCGCACATCAAGCTCGCCGACGGCACGCGGCGCGGCTATACGCGCGTCACCCTGTCGCGCGATCGCGCGCTCGTCGAAATGCAGGCCGTGGACACCGTGAAGACGCCGGGAGCGCCGATCTCGACCCTGGCGACGTTCGTCGTCGAGGACGGTAAGGCGGGGGCGCTGCGGGGATGAGAATCAGCGGAATATTCGTCACCGCTACAAATAACGCGTTAGGGATTGAGGATGCGCGAACTTGTAGTTTCGATACCAACGACAGAAGGGATACAGAACCGTAAGGACGATGCCCGCTGCACCATAGGCCCACGCGAGGCCACCCGCGCCCCGGACCCCGAGTACGCCCGCTGATAACGCTAGTATCGAGAAATGCAGGAAGTAGAAGAATAGCGGTGTCTGGCCAAAGACGACAAGGAGATTATTGCGGCTCGGCTTGATGTAGCGTTCTAGAACCATTAGCAGCACGCATATCAAGGCCATTAAACCAACTTCGATCGTTATAAAGCTCAGGCTTGGCGGGTACTTGCTGACATGTAGCCATTGCACCCAGCCCCCGTCGTCACGTAACAGCCCCATGTTGCCATAGCCATTGGCTGCGCGGACCACGAGATATGTCCAAAGCAGCACGACCCCCAGCAAGGCTAGTAAGCTCACAGGGTAGTTTTGTGGACTTGCGCCCTTCTTCGACAGGTAACGCCCAAATACCCATCCGCTCAGCATGACCGCGAGCCAAGGCAGCACGGGATAGAGGATGATGAGATGCGGACTGTAGTACACCGCCATGAGAACGGCGAACCCGACCGGTGGGTCGGGTTGGCTCGGATCCCAAATGCGGGTGGCAAGCCACTCTCCGCCAACAAACCACCCCAGCGCGAGCAGCAACAGCCAAGCATCACCCACGCGGCGTAGGGCGACCATAAGCACCATGCTCGCCCCGATGGCGAACATGACTTGCAACACCCACTTGCCCCCAATGAGGGGGGCGAACACGAGGTCGAAGGAAGCAACCACCGCGCCGCGGATCAACAGGTCCCGGTCGATATGTTGCGGCGGATCTGCGCGGGCCACGCGTTGATGGATACTCAGAGCGAGTACCGTGCCTGCAAGGAAAACGAACGTCGGCGCACACAGATGCGTTAGCCACCGCGTTAGAAACTGGTCCGGCGGTAGGGGTATTCCCGCTGTGTAGGTCGTTGCCGAGTCGAGCGCCAGCCGTCCTGGATTATAGAAGATCGAAGCGTGATCCAAGGCCATGAGCACCATGACCAACCCTCGCAGCCAATCGAGCGCAATCAGACGATTCAACGCCTTTGTTTCCAGTCGTTGCCAAACAGCGTGCAACACTGACCAAGGGCTAGCGCTGGCACATGATACAGAAATACGCCGAGCGCTGACCGATCCGCTTATGCCTTATGCGCGCGCCGCAGCGGTGGCA
>JBOIDH010000316.1:0-3442 GCA_050740495.1 Gammaproteobacteria bacterium
GCTAAAGGAAGCTCTACAAAAGTTACTGCGCAGCCCATCTGCTTTGTCGCGTGCTCGCGCGTCGCTCGCCTATCTATCTGATATGTCTCGCGACTCGCTCTGCGGCTTCGCGCATCTGGGCTTGCTCGCGACACTTTTGCAGAGCTTCCCCAATATAATTGCTACTTGCCGAACCAGCCTATCGGTTTGCCGGAAAGATCGACCCACACGCTCTTGATCTGAGTGTAAAGGTCGAGCGCGTGCTTGCCCATCTCGCGGCCGTAGCCTGATTGTTTGTAGCCGCCGAAGGGTGACGCGGCATTGAACATGTTGAACGTGTTTATCCAGATGACGCCCGCCTTGATCGCCTTCGCGAAGCGATGCGCGCGGACCAGGTCGCATGTCCAGATCCCCGCGGAGAGGCCATAGATGGTTTGGTTGGCCTGCTTGATCAAATCCTCTTCGTCCTTGAATGTGATGACACTGGTCACGGGGCCGAATATCTCCTCCTGGGCAACGCGCATGGTGTTGCTGACGTCCGAAAAAATTGTTGGCTGGAAGAAATAGCCGCGCTGAAAGCCCCCTCCAAGCTTTGGCGTCTCGCCGCCTGTTATGACACTGGCGCCTTCTTCACGAGCGATGCCGACGTAACTCTGAATCCGATCAAGTTGTTCCTGTGAAACTTGCGGGCCCATTTGCGTTGACTTAAGCGCCGGATCACCTACGCTTACGGTCTCCGCTCTTGCTTTGAAGCGATCGAGGAATTCGTCTTTGACTCTCTCTTCAACGAAGAGCCGCGAGCCCGCGCAGCAAACCTGGCCCTGATTGAAGAAGATTCCCATCATCGCGCCGTTAACCGCTTGCTCAAGGTCGGCATCCGCGAAAACGATGTTGGGCGCCTTGCCGCCAAGCTCAAGTGAAACCTTGGTGAGGTTGTCGGCGGCGGATTTAGCGATCAGTTTTCCGACTTCGGTTGAGCCGGTGAACGCTACTTTGTCAATGCCCGGGTGTGCAGCGAGCGCCGCGCCTGCCGTCTCACCGTAGCCTGGGACGATGTTGACGACTCCATCAGGAAATCCCGCTTCCTGAATTATCTTTCCGAGCTCCATAGCGGTGACCGGCGTTTGCTCGGCAGGTTTTAAGACCACGGTGTTGCCGGCGGCAAGCGCGGGCGCGAGTTTCCAGGCGGCCATCAACAGAGGAAAATTCCATGGGATGATCTGACCGCAGACGCCGACCGGCTCGCGCAGAGTGAAGTTGAACATTTGGCCCGGCACCGGGATGGTTTCGCCTTCGATCTTGGTCGCAAAGCCCGCGAAGTATTCAAAGTTCTCGACGACTTGAGGCAGATCTATGTAGAGAGATTCGCGAATCGGTTTGCCGTTGTCGGCAGTTTCAAGTTCCGCAAGCTCCGTCGAACGTTCTTCGATCATTTGCGATAGCTTGTAAAGAAGACGGCCGCGATCGCGCGGGCTCATCTGCGACCATTTGCCCTCGAAGGCTCGACGGGCCGCGCTTACGGCTTTGTCAATGTCCGCTTTGTCCGCCGCCGCGACTTCGGCGAATACTTCTCCGGTCGAAGGATTCGGCGATGTGAAAGTCATCCCCGACGCCGCATCAACCCATTTGCCGTCGATGAGCAGTTGATACTTGCGCGGAGTATTCGATTCGACTGGTTTTACAGATGACATTTTCGTGGCTCCTGCATAAATTAACATGCGATTCGCCCGCCGTGGCGGGGGCGGCCGGCTACGCGGCCTCCGTCTTGAGCCGTGGCGCCATCGCGATAATTTTTTTCACCACGAGATCGCGGCTGTCCTTTACACCCGCCCATACCTGGCCTTGCTCTTTCAGTTGCTTGATCGCGGCGCGATAGGCTGAAAAGCTGACCTTTTTGATCTGGTAGGTTTTGCGAACACCCGGTTTATTGATCTCGCTATACAGCTTTACGTACGTGTCCCACTCATCGAGCTTACGTGGATCGTCTCTGGACAAACGATCCTTGAAATCGCCAATAATCCTTAATGCCTCCTCAAAGCTTAATCCAGTCGCGGCTTTGAGATTGAAGTAGTGATAAAACTCGCGTTGTATCGGCGAAGGTGTGCGCCGCTTCTGTCGCGACGCGCTCTTGCGATCCGGCTCGGCCGGGGCCACCGGCCCGGCGGGCCGCGGCGCCAGCCCCCGTGCGGGTAAGCCGAAGGGGCTCGTCGCCTCCGCATTCGCTTTCCGGATCTCGGCTAGCACCTCGGGCATGGGCCGGCCGCGACCGGCGGCATGGCCGGTGGTCTTCTGCGGCCCCGCCACATCACCCCCACGCATCATCGGTGCAGTCTTTGATTCCGGTTGACCGCGCGCGCGTTGCGCCGATAACCGTGCGCCGCCACTCCGTTTGGCTTTAGTTTGGTTTTCGACGAACGTAGGCTCGGCCGGCTTCTTGGTAATGATGAACACCCAAAAAAGTAGCGCGCCAAAAATGCCAAAAGCAATGAATATATCCATAGTCGCTCCCCCCAAGCATGATTAACCCACGTTTTATTTGATCCATAGCGTTGGGGCGCTATGCCACTGTTGCAGCGAACAAATTTTTTGTTGAACGAGGAATAAGCTAAGTATCCGCCCGAAGTCTACTCGCATTCCACAAGACCTGCCAATACGTGAGTGAGTATGTCTCGCTTAAATACCCGCGCATGCAATGCAACTACGAGGGACGAAGCGACCAGAATTTTAGCCGCACGCGCAGGCGGCGAAACGCATCGGCGTCGGTATTGTCCGGAAGCAGCAACAGTGTTCGCCGCCTGCCGTCCTCAAAGGTGAACAGCAACGCTGTCAACCACGGCTGCGCGAAGCTATCGGACGCCAGCACGGCTCTGCTCGTGCCCCGCCCGGCCGTCGTGACCAGCCATGAGCCGTCGGTGTACAACATAGCCTCGGTAACCGCATCACCGCGGTGCAGGATATGCCAATACCACGACCACCCGAGGCTCATCAAGAGGGCGCCGCCGAGGGCCAGCTTGAACCAGCCCGGCAGGGCTACCGTCATCGCGATCGCCGCCGCCCCGCCGTGCGCGAGGATGATGCCCAAGGCGAGACGCCGGGAAGAGCCGGCGCGAAGGTGGATGGGCGCGCTAAAACTCGCGGGCGGTGTGGCGGAAATCATCGGATAATACGCGCACGAAGCACCAAGGCTTGCAATGTATCGCGTTTCAAAAATATCATTAGTCGGGTCCGATAATAAGATAGCGTCGCAGCAAGTGTGCCGCGGTGGGGGCGATCGATGACAAAGCAAGATACGCATAGGCGCATGGACAATTCCGAAAAAAAACCCCCGCAACCCTTCGCACCGGTGAAACAGGAAAACGGGAGACCCAAGGAGATCGGTGGGCCCGGCGGGCCGGAACCGACACGTTACGGCGACTGGGAGCGGCGCGGCCGCTGTATTGATTTTTAGGGCATATCGCGCTCT